>WGAH01000453.1 GCA_015489145.1 Deltaproteobacteria bacterium | reverse complement strand
GCCCCAGGAGCAGGAGGGGGACGCGGGGGTTCATGTCGGGAGGATGCCGGCGCGCGCCCGGGGTTTCGCGCCTGTCACGCCCTTGTTGCTGCCGGTGCCCGTCGGTGCCGCTATGTTGCTGCCGGCACCGCGCGTCCGGCTGGGCCGGGCGGAAGGAGCGACGATGACGGGAATCCTGGGCAGCCTGCTGGTGACGATGGCCGTGGCGACGGCCGAGACGGGTGAGGACACCGGCGCGGTCGCCCCGCCCATCATCAACGGCACGGCGACCTCGGACTACAAGAACGTCGTCGCCCTCGTCACCCTCGACAGCGCCGGCTACGGCGGGCAGTACTGCTCGGGCACCCTCGTCGACGACAACTGGGTGGTCACCGCGGCCCACTGCGTCGAGGCGGCCGAGGACTTCGAGCGCAAGGGCTACGACAACTACGTGGTCATCGCCGACGACGTCTACTACGACACCTGGGAGGACTACTCCCGCGCCGCCGACCTGATCGCCCACCCCTCCTACAACACGAGCAACCTCCACAACGACATCGGCCTCGTCAAGCTCGCCCGGCGCATCACCAGCGTCTCGCCGATGGCCCTCGAGACCTCGACCCCCCGGTCGGGCGACGAGCTGACCATCGTCGGCTACGGGCTCACCGGCGACAGCCCCAGCGCCTCCTCGGGCGAGCGGCGCGTCGCCGACATGTACGTCTACTCGACCGACAGCTACTTCATCTACCTCGAGGACGCCGCCGAGCGGCAGAACATCTGCTCGGGCGACTCGGGCGGGGCCACCATCGACGAGTCGGGCAGCACGCGCAAGCTCGCGGGCGTCAACTCCTTCGGCTTCGAGAACTGCGAGGACTGGTCCTACTACTACCAGGCCGGCGTCACCAACGTCGCGAGCTACGTGAGCTGGATCAACGGCTACGTCGACGGTTCGAGCGGCGGCGGGGGCGGCGACGCGGACACCGACACCGACGCGGACACCGACACCGACACGGACGCCGACGCCGACGTGGACACCGACACCGACGCCGATGTCGACACCGACACCGACACCGACACCGAGCCGGGCGGCGACACGCAGCTCGCCTGGGGCGACGTGCAGGCCGACGCCCCGGCCCGCGGTGGGCTGTGCGCCACGGCCGCGCCCTCCGGCGGCCTGCTCCTCGTGGGCATCGCGGGCCTCGCCGCCCTGCGGCGCCGCGAGGACTGATCCCCGGCGGCGGTCGCCCGGCCGGTCGCGGCGGGACCGGCCCCCTCGCCGGCTACTCGGCCGAGGCGCAGGTGGCGTCGGCCTCGACGGCGACCAGCTCGCTCAGGGGGCCGCCGCTCCGGGAGACGCCGGCGCCGCTGGTGCGGAGGCAGTTGGCGTTGCTGGCCCAGGTGTAGTCCTGGGGCGGGCCGTCCACCTCGCTGGTGGGCAGGGCGTAGCCGTTGCCGTAGTTGGCGTCGATCGACCAGGCGTCCTCGGAGGCGTTGTACATGGTCGCGACCACGTACATCTTGTTGTCCTCGTTGCGCTCGTCGTTGATCTCGTTGTGCGTCTCGAACATGAAGAAGCCCGTCCAGGGCCCGTCGTCGTCCTTGTCCCCGGTGATGAGGCTGCCCCACATGAGGCCGCAGTCGTTGCCCGAGGTCAGCGTCATCTCGACCTGGTAGATCTCCTCGCACTCCGAGCAGCCGAAGGTGGCGGGGTCGTAGGCGCTGTATTCCCCCTCCAGCGAGAAGGTGTCGACGCACCAGTCGCCGGAGTCCTCGAAGATGAAGAACTGCTCCTCGCCCGAGAACAGCGGGGGATCGTCGGCGGTGCTGCTGGCGGCGGCGACGTGGTAGAGCACGACGCCGTCGTCGCAGGCGCTGGCGTCGCAGTCCCAGATGTTGCGGTATTCCTCGGGCACCGCGTCGGGGCAGTCGCCCGAGGTCGCGCCGCCGTCGCCGCCCGAGGCGGTGTCGTCGCCGCCGCCGGTGTCGCCGGCGGATCCGCCGGTGGCGTCGTCGGACTTGCCGCCGCTGCACGCGGCGAGGAGGGCGCAGAGGATGAGCGAGCGCATGGAGGCCTCCCGGGAGCGGGAGGCATCTTAGCCCGCCGGCCGCGCCCCGGCGCGGCTCACTCGTCCTCGGCGGGCGCGTCGGCGGGCCAGTCGACCGGGTGGGACGGCACGTAGCCGAGCACCTCGCGCGCCCGGGTGCCGTCGAGTACGCCGGAGTAGTGGAAGCGGCGGCGGTTCATGCCGTAGCGGAAGTCGTGGCCGGTGACCCGGCGGCGCACCCGGTACAGGGGGGTCATCCAGGCGCCGGGGATCGGCACGCCGATGCGCCCCCACTTGCGAATGCAGGCGCTCAGCGGCAGGGTGTCGGCGCCGGGGACGTTGAAGACGCCGACGGCGTCCGAGTGGATGGCCTTCTGCAGGGCGACGACGGCGTCGTCGAGGGTGAGCAGGTTGACCATCGGGTCGTAGCCGGCGGGCCGAAGGCAGACGATGCTCTCGAGGTAGTCGAAGAGCTGGCTGCCGGTGCCCGGGGCGAGGATCTCGGCCATGCGGAGCACGACGATCTGCAGGGGGCTCAGGCCCATGCGGGTGCAGGCGGTCACGTCGGCCTCGACGCGGTCGCGCACCCACTGGGGCGCGCTGCCGCCCATGTTGAGGGGGTGGTCCTCGCTGATCAGCACGGGCAGGTCGCGCTGCACCTGGTAGACGGCGGCGTCGGAGCGCACGACGAGGCGGCGAATCGTCGGGTGGCGCTCCGACAGGGCGATGATCGAGCGGGTGGCCTCGACGTTGTAGGCGTGGACGCCGCTGCCCTCGCGAAAGGCGCCGTGGTGCATCGCGAGGTGGACCACCACGTCGACGCCGAGGTCGCGGGCCGGTCCGAACAGCATGTCGTGGACCCGGCGCGAGCGGCGCAGGTCGACCTGGATCACGGTGACGCGGTCGGGCTCGTCGAAGCAGACCTCCTCGACGGGGCGGCCGGTGACGGCGAGGACGTGCTGGACGCGCGAGTCGGCGAGCAGGCTGCGGATCAGGGCCTCGCCGAGGGTGGAGGCGGCGCCGGTGACGAGGATGTGGGCGCCCTTCACCGGAAGATCCCCCTTCGCTCGCGGAGCCCCCGCTCGACGAGGGCCGCGACCGCGTCGCGCACCTGGTCGGCCACCCGGCGCACGACCTCGGGATCGTCGGCGTCTTCGGGGGGGTGCTCGTCATGGGCCCGGATGGGCTCGCCGTAGCGGATGTGGTAGCGCACGGGAAGCGGGATGGGCGTGGCCGGGATCGGCACCGCCGGGATGCCGAAGGGGCGTCCGAGCAGCTTGCTGGCGAAGAGCTGCGGCATCTGCTCCTCGGCGCCGACGACGGCGAAGGGGACGATCGGGGCCCGGTGGCGGATCGCCATCTCGGCGTGGCCCACGGTGAACCGGCGGAGCTGGTAGCGCTCCTTCCAGGGCTTGATGATGCCCGGGGTGCCCTCGGGGAAGATCATCAGCATCGCGCCGGACTCGAGCAGGGCGCGGGCGTTTCCGCGCGAGCCGCCCACCACGCCGCCGCGGGCGAAGAAGGTGCCCACCCAGGGCAGCGCCGGCACGAAGTGGTCGGCCGCCGGGCGCGGCACCCGGGGCGGGTCGGTGTGCCGCAGCACGTCCACCCACACCATCGCGCCGTCGAAGGGCAGGTTGCCCGAGTGGTTGCCGGCGAGCACCGCCGGGCCCGAGCGGGGGATGTGCTCGTGGCCGCGGCTCTCGACGCGGAAGTAGCGGTCGTAGAGGGGGCCGGCGAGGGCGAGGCCCAGGGCGACGAAGGCCGGGTGCATCCCGAAGGGGTCGTAGCCGTGGCCGGCGTCGTCGAAGTGGAGGTTGCGGAGCCGCTCGACCTCGTCGGGGTCGAGGAGGGACAGCGCGATGGCGCGGGCGATGGCCGGCGGGAAGGGCATGGCAGGGCCCTATCATCGCACGCCCCGGGGCGGGGCTCAGCGGCCGAGGAGGGCGTTCTTCCAGGCGGTGCGGGCGCCGTCGCGGTCGCCGCGGGCGGCGAGGACGTCGCCCTGCACCACGCGGAGCGCCGGGCGGGCGCCGGCCGGGGCGCGGGAGAGGCCCACCTCGACGGTGGCGAGGGCGGCGTCGGTGAGGCCCAGGCGCAGCTCCAGGCGGGCGAGGCGGGCGGCGGCGTCGGCGGCGATCCAGGGGTCGGCGTGCTCGACCAGGGTGCCCAGGGCGGCGCGGGCGCCGTCGGGGTCGCCGGCCTCGAGGAGGCGGTCGGCGGTGGCGAACACGGCGTCGGCCGCCGGGTCCCGGCCGGTGGCGTCGAGGGCGGGCGCGGCGGCGGCGGCCCGGTCGCGCAGGGAGCCCGCGGAGGCGGTGGCGCCGGCGGAGCGGCTTCGGAGGCGCCTCGCCGACTTCGGGCCGCCCCGGAGGGTCGGGACCGCCTCGTCCTCGTCGAGGGCGGCGACCTCGTCGTCGAGGGTCGCCTCGGCGGCGGGCGCCGCGGCCGGGCCGGCGGCCCCCGGTTCGGCCGCGG
>WGAH01000452.1 GCA_015489145.1 Deltaproteobacteria bacterium | reverse complement strand
GCCGGTGGCCGCCGTGGCGCAACCGGCGCTCGATCTCGCCGACCCGGGCCAGCACCGCGTCCACCGGCTTCGCCGGGCGGATCGCCACCAGGCGGGCCACGGCCATCTCGAGGACCAGCCGGGGGAAGGGCGCGCGGGCCACCTGGTCGTGGACGTCGAGCATCACCTGGAAGGAGCGGACGAAGACCTCGGGCGCCACGTCGCGGGCCAGGGACTCCAGCCGCTCCCGCTCGTCGTCGGGCACGTCGAGGTAGCGCTTCGAGGAGGGCGACAGCCCCACCAGGGTGGCGTTCCGCAACAGCTCCAGCATCTCGGCGGTGAACTCGCCGAGGTCGTAGCCGAAGTTGTAGACCCGGTCGATCGCCTCGAGGCAGCGGTCGGCGTCCCCGCGAATCGTGCCCTCGAGCATGGCGTAGAGCAGCGAGCGGTCGACGAGGCCGAGCACCTCGGCCACCGTGCGGGCGTCGAGGCTGTCGCCGGCGAAGTTCACCACCCGGTCGAGCAGGCTCTGGGCGTCGCGCATGGAGCCCTGGCCGCCCCGGGCGACGAGCCGCAGGGCGTCGTCGGTGATCTCGACGCCCTCGGCGTCGCAGATGCGGCGCAGGCGTTCGGCGATGGTGGCGGTGGGGATGCGCTTGAAGTCGAAGCGCTGCACCCGCGACAGGATCGTGTCGGGGATCTTCTGGGGCTCGGTGGTGGCGAAGATGAAGACGACGTGCTCCGGCGGCTCCTCCAGCGTCTTGAGCAGGGCGTTGAAGGCCCCGCGCGACAGCATGTGGACCTCGTCGATGATGTAGATCTTCCGGCGGCCCCGCTGCGGCAGGTAGCGCACGGATTCGCGCAGCTCGCGCACGTCGTCGACCGAGTTGTTGCTCGCGCCGTCGATCTCGATGACGTCGGGGCTGTGCCCGGCGAAGATCTCGCGGCAGCTCGCGCACTCGCCGCAGGGCTCGGGGGTCGGCCCCTTCTCGCAGTTCAGCGCCCGGGCGAGGACCCGCGCCGCGGTGGTCTTGCCCACGCCCCGCGCTCCCGTGAACAGGAAGGCGTGGTGGACCCGGCCCATGCGGATCGCGTTCTGGAGCGTGCGCGTGACGTGCCCCTGGCCGGCGATGTCCTCGAAGCGGTCCGGCCTCCACTTCCGCGCGATCGCCATGTACGACACGGGTTTCCTCCTGCTGCCTGGCGGGACAGCCTATCCCGGGGGCGCGGGTGATGGCCGGGCACCCCGATGCCTCGCGGGGACCGACACCGTTGCTTCCTTCCGGACCTGGCGGGGTTCACGGACCCGCGATCACCAGGACCCGACCATCACCCTCGCCCCCGGGGGGCGAGATGGCGGAGAGGGAGGGATTCGAACCCTCGGTGCATGTTTCCACGCACACGCGATTTCCAGTCGCGCACCTTCGGCCACTCGGTCACCTCTCCTCGTCGTCTCGCGGACGGGAACCGGGCAGCCGGGATGGCGGAGAGGGTGGGATTCGAACCCACGGAGGGCGAAAGCCCTCAGTAGATTTCGAGTCTACCGCCTTAGACCACTCGGCCACCTCTCCGCACGGTCCCGGCCGCCCGGCGCGACGCCCGCGCCCGAAGAAAGGGGGGGACGTCGCCCGTCACGAACGGTTTCGAAGGGCCCGGAAGAACGAGCGCAGCAGCTCGGCGGCCTCGTCGGCGCGAACGCCGGCGGTCACCGCGTAGCGGTGGTTGAGCCGCGGGTGCCCGGACAGGTCGCCCAGCGTGCCGAGGAACCCGCCCTTGGGGTCGCTGCACCCGTAGACGCAGCGGTCGATTCGGGCGAGGACCATCGCCCCGGCGCACATGGCGCAGGGTTCGAGGGTGACGTAGACGGTGCAGCCGTCCAGGCGCCAGCCGCCCCGGACCCGCGCAGCCTCGCGGATGGCGAGGAGTTCGGCGTGGGCGACGGGATCGCCGTCGAGCTCGCGGCGGTTGTGGGCGCGGGCGATGACCCGGCCCCCGTGGACCACCACGGCGCCGATGGGCACCTCGCCCCGCGCCGCGGCCAGCCGCGCCTGTTCCAGCGCCTCGGCCATGAAGCGGTCATCGTCCGGCGGGGCGTCATCCCGGGGGAAAACGCCGTCGGCCCTTCGTGAAACCATGAAAACCCGGTCAAAGATCAGCCCGTCTCCAGGCGCGCCCGCTCACGTATTCCCGCTCCCGGCGGGTGTCAACGGCCCGGCGCCGGCCCGGATCATCGGCCGCGCCGACGGGCCGCCGGCGACCGGCCGCCAGGGGGCCGGGATACGCCCCCGTGGCATCATCCCCGCCGTGCCGCTGACGCCCCCATCGCTCCGCGCCCGCCTGCGCGCGCTCCTCGCCGAGCGCGTCCGCGCCGCCCTCGCACCGGCCGCCGACGCCGCCGCCCGCCTCGACGCCCTTCGGACCGAGGCGGCAGAGCTGCGCCGGAGGACGACCGCGCTCGCGACGCGCGTCGACCGGCTGCACGCCGACCTCGCCGCCCGCCGCGACCGGGTGCGCCGCCTCGCCGCCGACTGGGAGGCCCGCCGCCCGGTCGGCTTCGACGACATCGGGCCCGAGCTCACCCTCGACGCGACCCTGCGCCTCCACCCGGGCGCGCGGGCCGTGCTCGCGGCGCGCCACCTGCCCGACTGCACCGGCTGCGCCGTGCGTTTTGACGAGACCCTGGCGGAAGCCGCCGAGGCCTACGAGCTGGATCTCGAGGCGCTGCTCCGCGACCTGCGCGCGCTGTTCGCGCCCTGAGGCCCGCGCGGCGGGCGCGCCTACTTGTGCCGGAAGACGATGCGGCCCTTGGTGAGGTCGTAGGGGCTGACCTGCACGGTCACCTTGTCGCCGAGCACCACGCGGATGCGGTAGCGGCGCAGGCGGCCGGCGAGGTGGGCGTGGACGTCGCCCACCTTGGTGCGGACGAGGAACTTGCCCCCGGGAAAAACCTCCTCGACGGTGCCTTCGAGGTCGATCAGGTCGTCGCTTGCCACGCTCTCTCCTCCGGTGGATGCCGTAGCTAACGGAACCGGGGGGTATCCTCAAGGCATGTTCACCCCCTTCCTCGCCCGCCCGGCCCTGCTCGCCCTCCTCCTCGGCGCCTGCGGCGGCGGCGACGAGCCGGAGGCCACCCCGCCGGGCGCCGACGGCGGGGCGGACGGCGGCGCCCCGGCCGACGGCGGAAGCGCCGGTGTCGCCGGTGTCGCCGGGGCCCTCGTCCTCGACCACGTCCACGT
>WGAH01000451.1 GCA_015489145.1 Deltaproteobacteria bacterium | reverse complement strand
GATCGGAGCCGCCGCCGCATTCGCGCCCCCTCGCCGCGCAGCGGTTAGCTGGGGCGACCGCCCGCGGGATGGCGCGGCGGTGGTGCCGCCTGCCGGCACCCCTTCCGCCGGCCGCCTCCCGCGCTCCCGAGGAGGAACCATGGTCGACCTGGACGTGCTCGCCTCGCTGCACGGACGCAGCATGCTGCTCACCCGAGACTGGAGCCGCGCCGAGCTCGACGCGCTGGCGGCCCTCGCCGTCCGCTTCGAGCGCCTCGACCGGGCCGGTCGCTGCCCGGCCCTGCTGCCGAACGAGCTCGCCTACGCCGTGTTCTTCGACAACTCCACCCGCACGAAGTCCGCCTGGGCGGGCGCCGCGGCCCGCCTCGGCATGCACCCGGTCATCGTCGACGGCTCCTCCACCCAGGTCGCCCACGGCGAGACGGCGGCCGAGACCGGCGCGATGCTCGGCATGAACGCCCACGCCCTCGGCGTCCGCCACGACCTCATCCTCGGCGAGGGCAACCGCTTCATGCGCGAGCTGAAGCGGGGCATCGACGACTACCTCTCCGCCGCCGGCGAGTCGCGCCGGGTGCCGGTGGTCAACCTCCAGTGCGACGTCGACCACCCCACGCAGACGATGGCCGACCTGCTGTGGCTGCGCGAGCGCTTCCCCGAGGGGCTGGCCGGGCGCACCATCGCCGTGTCCTGGGCCTACTCGCCGAGCTACGCCAAGCCCCTCAGCGTGCCCCAGGGCCTCGTCACCCTGCTCACCCGCATGGGCGCGCACGTCCGCCTCGCGCACCCCGAGGGCTACCGGCTCATGGACGACTGCCTGGCCGACGCGGCGCGCTTCGCCGGCGAATCCGGCGGGTCCTTCGACGTGGTGGACGACATGGACGCGGCTTTCGACGGGGCCGACGTCGTCTACCCCAAGAGCTGGGGGCCCTGGGACCTCATGCAGGAGCGGGTGGCCGCCAACCGCGCCGGCGACCGCGAGGCCCTGGCCGACATCGAGCGCCGGGCCCTGGAGCGCAACGCCCGCCACCGCGACTGGATCTGCGACGAGCGACGCATGGGGCTCACCCGCGACGCCCTCTACATGCACTGCCTGCCCGCCGACATCGGCGCCGAGGTCAGCCCCGGGGTCATGGAGCGGGCCCGGGTGGACGTGGCCCGCGAGGCCAACAAGAAGGTCTACGTCATCATGGCGCTGCTCGCCGCCGCCAAGGTCCCGGCGGAACGGCTCGCGGCGCTCTGGGAGGAAGCATGAGCGATCTCGACCGCCGCGTGGCCGAACTCGCCCGGCGCGACCGGGCGCTCGCCGAGGAGATCCTGCGGGAGTGCATCCGCATCCCCGCCGACTACGTGGACCGCCCCCCCGAGGAGGGCGGCGACCCCCTGTGCGGGCTGAGCAACCACGAGGGCCCGCGCTTTCGCTACCTGCGCGACAAGATCGTCGAGATCGGCGCCGTCCGCCGCCCGGAGGACGTCGGCTTCGACGCCTTCGGCAACCTGGTGTGGTTCGTCGAGGACCCCGACGACGGCGTGGCCCCCGACGACAAGAAGGTGATCTTCCTCGACGGCCACGGCGACACGGTGGCGGCCCTGCGCGACCAGTGGCGGGCCAAGACCGGCGGCGGCATCGACGCCTACGAGGGCCTCGTCGACCCGGCCCGCGTCGACCGCGACTTCCTGCGCGCCGAGCTCGGCTGGCTGCCGCCCGACGACGAGTGGGACAACCTCCTGTTCGGGCGCGGCTCGGCCGACCAGCTCGGCGGGGTGGTGGCGCAGGTGGTCGCCAGCCGCATCCTCCTCGAGCTCGCCCCCGAGGGGGCGCTGCGCGGGGTGCGCGTCGTCTCCTACGTGACGGCGGCCGAGGAGGACAACGACGGCGGCGGGCCGATGTACGTCGTGGGCAAGGTCCTCCCCGACGCGCCTCCCGCCGGCATTCCCGACGTGGTCATCCTCACGGAGGGCACCGGCCACGCCGAGCGCGGCGCCCTGGGCATCTACCGCGGGCAGCGCGGGCGCATGCAGATCGAGGTGGACGTGCTCGGGCGCTCGGCCCACGGCTCCATGCCCCACATGGGCCTCAACCCGCTGGAGCACGGCGCGGCGATCCTCGTCGAGGCCGCCGAGCAGGCGGCGCGGGGCGAGGGCTTCCTCGACCACGCCTTCCTCGGCGCCGGGACGCGCACGGCGAGCTGGGCCGAGCTGACCACCCCGAGCGACTGCGCCGTGCCCGACCGCTTCCGCTTCCGCTTCGACCGGCGCCTCACCGCCGGCGAGCGCCCCGAGGACGCCGTCGCCGCCATCGAGGGCCTGCCGGCGGTGGCCCGGGCCCGCGCGGCCGGCCTGGAGGTGACGGTGCGCGTGCCCCGCTACGAGCAGCCGACCTGGCGGGGCTACGCGCCGGGCAACCCGCAGATCTACCGGGGCTGGGAGACGCCGGCCGACCACCCGGTGCTGGCGGCGGCGCTGGCGGCCTACCGGGGGGTGATCACCCCGGAGGTCGACCCGGCGGTGGACGCGCGTCCCGGCGGCGGGCTCAAGCGGGAGCCGCGCCTGGAGCGCTGGATCTTCTCGACGGACGGCGTGGGCTGGCAGGCCGAGGAGGGCGCGCTGCCCCGGGCCGAGGCCAAGGGCTGGCTCCGCGAGGCCGGCGCGGTCCACCCGCCGATGTTCGGGCTGGGGCCGGGCATCGAGCACAACACCCACAAGGTGGGCGAAGTGCTCGACACCCGCGAGCTGCAGCACGCCATCGCCTTCCTGGCGCGCTACCCGAGCGTCCTGGCCGCCACCACCTGAGCCCCTGGGAGGTGCCCCGTGCGCCTGCCGCCCAACGTCGACCACCTCGAATGCGTCCGCTGCGGCTGGCGCACCACCGACTTCTGGCAGTGGGGTTGCCAGCGGTGCGGCGGGGAGGTCCGCATGGACGTGGTCTACAGGGCCGAGGCCCTCGACCGCCTGCGGGCCGACCTCGCCCATGCCGGGCCCGTCCGGGACCACTGGCGCTACGCCGCCGTGATGCCGTTGCCCGACAACCCGCGCCTGCCGCCGCTGGTGGTGGGCGGCACGCCGATGGCCGAGGCCCCGCGCCTCGCCGACTGGCTCGGGGTGCGCCGCGCGCTCCTCAAGGACGACGGCCGCAACCCGAGCGGCAGCAGCAAGGACCGGGCGAGCAGCGTGGCGGTGGTGCTGGCGCTGGCGGCGGGCAGCGAGCGCATCTCCTGCGCCTCCACCGGCAACGCCGCCTCCTCCACCGCCTGCCTCGCCGCCAGCGTGGGCCTCCCCGCCACGATCTTCGTGCCCCGCCGGGCGCCGGAGCCCAAGATCGCCCAGCTCCGGGTCTACGGGGCCGAGGTGTTCCGGGTCGACGCCGACTACGACGCCACCTGGGACCTGGCCGCCGAGGTGGCGGCGCGCATGCCCTGGTTCAACCGCAACTGCGCGGTCAACCCCTACCTGGTCGAGGGCAAGAAGACCGCCGGGCTCGAGGTGGCCGAGCAGGCGGCGGCCCTGCTCGGCGGCGAGGCGCCCGACTGGGTGGCGATGAGCGTCGGCGACGGCTGCTCGGTGGCCGGGCTGTGCAAGGGCCTGGCCGAGGCCCACGCCGTCGGCATCCTGCCGCGCCTGCCCCGGGTGCTGGCGGTGCAGGCCGCCGGCGCCGCGCCCCTGGTCGTCGCCGCCCGCACCGGCGCCGACCCGCGCATTCCCGTCGCCGACACCGTGGCCGACAGCCTGGCGGTGGGGCACCCGCGCAACCCGGACAAGGCCCTGCGGGGGGTGGCCCGCACCGGCGGGGCCTGGGTGGCGGTGCCCGACGCGGAGATCCTGGAGGCCCTCGTCGAGGTGCCGCGCCGCAGCGGCATGTTCGGCGAGCCCGCCGCCGCCGCCGCCGCCGCCGGGGTGCGCCGCGCCGTCGCCGAGGGGGTGGTGGAGCGCGACGCCACGGTGGCGGTGGTGCTCACCGGCCACGGCCTCAAGGACCCGAAGACGGCGCTGTCGGCGGTGAGCGGCCCGGTGGACGTGCCCGCCTCCCTCGACGCCGTGCTCGCGCGGCTGGGCGGGGATACGCCGACCGGGTGAGCCGCTTCCCCCCGGTCTTCCGCGCGCCCCTGGCGCTGGCCCTGGCCGGCGCCGGCTGCATCGGCGAGCGCGACGCGGAGGCGCCGCCCGACTTTCCCGACGCGCCGGCGGACGGCGGGGGCGAGGCCGACGCGGACACGGACGCCGACGCGGACGCCGACGTGGACGCCGACGCGGACGCCGACGCGGACGCCGACACCGACGTCGACGTGGGGACGCTGGGGCCCGGCGACCTCGTGATCACCGAGCTTCTCGCCAACCCCGAGGACTGCGACGACGTCGAGGGCGAGTACCTCGAGCTGCTCAACCGCTCGGGCGCGCCGGTGGACCTGCTCGGCCTGGTGCTCGAGGACGGCTCCGGCCACGTCGCCACCGTCGAGGTCTCGGCGGTGGTCGAGGCGGGGGGCCTGGCCTGGCTCCAGG
>WGAH01000450.1 GCA_015489145.1 Deltaproteobacteria bacterium | reverse complement strand
GCTTGATCACGAGGCGGCCGTCGGAGAGGACCTTCCACTCGGTGTCCCAGAGCAGGTCGCGGCCCTCGGGCACGGTCTCGTCGACGGGAAAGGCGGCGGCGACCGCCCACAGCAGGCCGCCGAGCTCGGCCAGCTCCGCGTCGCTGAGCACCTCGTCGGCCTCGCTGCTCGTCGCGACGCGGGTGATGTCCACCACCGCGCCGTCCTCCACCGTCAGCAGCTCCGACTCGGGCCACACCCCCGGGTCGGTGCTCACCACCGAGACCTCGCCGGCCTGGGCGTTGACGAGGTAGCGGTCGTCGCCCTCGGCGCCGGGGTTGCCGCTGAAGGCGACGGCGCTGGCCTGCTCGTCCTCGGCGCGGTCGTTGACGAGGATGCCCATCGCCACGCGGTCCTGGTCGATGCCGTACCAGTCGCGCTCCTCCCAGGCCTCGGGGTTCCACAGGGAGGCCCAGACGGTGCGAAGCGCGTCGCTCACGGTGCGCTCGTCGTCCTTGTCGGGGTCGCAGCGGCTCGGGCCGCGGGAGTCGCCGTCGGTCTCGTCGGCGGCGCAGGCGCTCTCGGACTCGTAGAGGCCGGCGCCCGAGAAGCCGAGGGCGTCCTCGGCGTTCGAGGAGGAGCGGAAGCGCACCATCACCTCGTCGGAGCCCCAGGTCTCGACGATGCGGCTCGTGACGGCCTCCACGAGATCCGGGTCGACCTCGGCGGTCCGCATCGCGTCCTGCAGGGCGAGCAGGCGCTCGCGGCGGAGGGCGGGGTCGGAGAGGAAGGTCGCGTCGGCGTTCCAGGCGTCCAGGGTCTCCGCGAAGCTGTGCTCCGCCTCGCCGTCGCCGAGGTCCACCGTCCAACCGTGGTCCTCGACGAAGGCCCGGTAGGCGGACATCGGCACCAGGAAGCCCCGGTAGCGGTGCTCCTCGTCGACCACGTCGGGGAGCTGGTAGAGGGTGGCGAGGTTGGTGCCCTTGGACCCCCACACGCACACGGCCGCGGCGCGTTCCTCGGCGGTGGCCACCGGCGCTTCGAGGAGGTCGGGCATGTCGGGGGTGGTCGTGTCGGGGGCGCAGACCTCCACGGGATCCGGGCGCAGCGCGTCCCACCAGTCCCAGGCGTCGGCCTCGTCGCCGGCCTCCACGCTCCAGTCCGCCTCGCCGCAGGTGAGGTGGACCAGGGTGTCGGCCCAGTCGGCGAGGGCGTCGAGGGGATCGGCGATGAAGCAGTTGGGGGTGCCCCGGCTGGCGCTCCGCACGTTCAGGTGGCTGAGCGCCCCCTGGCGGGTGCCGGTGACGATGGCGCTGACCACCCGCTCCACGTCGGTGGGCGCCTCCTCGATGACGACGATGTCCTGCCAGCCGTAGGCGGCGTCCTCGGTGGCGGCCTCGAATTCGTCGAGGGTGTAGAGGCGCAGGGTGCCCCAGGCCTCGCCGGGGTTGTAGGCCTCGTAGCGGACCTCGGCCAGGTCCATCACGTCGAAGGGGGCGTCCTCCCAGCCGGCGGCGGCCTCGCGCTGGGCGCTGGTGCCGGGCACGAAGGCGAGGTCGCCGAGGTCGAAACGGGCCTGCAGCTCCTCCCAGGCGGCGGCGACCTGGGCCTCGGTGACCGTGCTGCTCGGGTCGGCCGGGTCGTCCCAGACGGTGAAGCCGTAGCGCCAGGACCCGTCGGCGTCGGCGTAGAGGCCCCAGGTGCCGGCGTAGAATTCCCGGGTTTCCGGGTAGAGGATGAGCTGCTCGTACCGGTCGGTGGTCAGGCCGGCGAAGTCGTCGGGGAAGGCCGCGAGCAGGAAGTCGTAGTGGAGCGGGAAGACGTCGACGTAGATGAACAGGCCGGGAAGACGCGCGTCGGGGACGGCCGGCACGAGGTACTTGCCGACGCGGACGGCGTCGGCGGTGCCGTCCAGCACCGTGAGGGCCTCGAAGGCGGCCTCGTCGGGCACCCGGTGCTCGCAGGCCGGGTAGCCGAGGCGGGCCTCGGCCTCGGCGCAGGCGGTCTCGACGGCGGCGTCGGCATCGCCCGGGCCGGTGTCGGCGGGCGCCTGGTGGCAGGCCGCCGCGAGCATCGCGACGAGCCGGAGCGGACCGGGGCGGGCCATGGACCCAGTATGACCCGCCCGGCGGGTTTCCGGGGCGGAAATCCGGACGCGCGAACCCCCGGCCGGGGCCGGGGGCGAAGGGGCCGCCGCGGGGCGACGGCCGGCGGGCGCGAGGCCGCTACTTGAGGTGGGAGGCGAGGAACTCGGCCACGCCCTCGGGGGTGGCCTTCATCGTGTCGGCGCCCTCGTCCCAGTTGGCCGGGCAGACCTCGCCCTCGTGGGAGGTGACGTACTGGAAGGCCTTGAGGGTGCGCAGGACCTCCTGCACGTTGCGGCCGACGGCGAGGTTGTTGATGATCGCCGACTGCACCGTGCCCTCGGGGTCGATGATGAACACGCCGCGGAAGGCGACGCCGGCGTTCTCGTCGAGGACGTCGTAGTCCTTGGCGATGGTCTTGCCGAGGTCGGCGACGAGCGGGATGTTGATCGGGCCGAGGCCGCCCTTCTCGCGCGGGGTGTTGATCCAGGCGAGGTGGGTGTAGACGCTGTCGACGCTGGCGCCGACGATCTTGGCGCCGACCTTGGCGAAGTCCTCGGCGGCGTCGCTGAAGGCGAGGATCTCGGTCGGGCAGACGAAGGTGAAGTCGAGGGGGTAGAAGAACAGCACGGTCCAGCTCCCGCGGAGGGAGGTGCTGTCGAACTCGGTGATCTCGCCGTTGACGACGGCGGGGGCCTTGAAGTCGGGGGCCTTCTTGCCAATGAGGGACATGGATGCTCCTTTCGACGCGGCCGATGGGCCGGTGTGGATGGTGGGCGGGCTGCCCGCCCGTTGTGGGACCAGAGATAGCCCGGGGCCGGGCCGGGTCAAGCCGGGGGGGGCGGCGCCCCGACGGAGCGCCGGACCCTGGCGGGCATCGACGGGGAGGAGCGGTCGAGGAGCGCCGGCCTCCGGCGGGCATCACCGGGAGAAGGTGGTAGG
>WGAH01000449.1 GCA_015489145.1 Deltaproteobacteria bacterium | reverse complement strand
TTCGGAGATGTGTATAAGAGACAGGCCGAGGTGGCGGGCGCCCGCCTCGATGAAGAGCTGCAGTTCGCCCGCCACCTCGGCGGCCGGGCGCTCCGGGATGACGAAGATCTCGCGCTCGTGGCGGCCCTGGGCGGCCCAGGTCGCCACCACCGCCTCGCCCTCGACCCGCACCTCCGCGTCGCTGGACTTCGTCGGGTCCTCGGCGGGGTAGGCCGCCCGCACGCCGCCGGGCACCACGAGGCGGGCGGTGAGGGCCTTCGCGGCGCGGGCCGGCTTCGCGACGAGGCGGAATCCGAGGTGGACCTCGCGGTCGAGGCCCGCCGCCATCTCGGCCCGCAGGCGGGCCGTGTCGCGGCGATCCGCGATGTCGTCGTGTTCGCCGGGGTCGCGGGAGAGGTCGTAGACCGCCTCCCGCCCCTCGGTGGTGAGGTACTTGTCGTGGCCGACCAGCACCCCCCAGCGCCGCGCCCCGTAGAGCGGCCGCCCGAAGGCCTGGGGCCGGGCGCGGAAGTCGGCCTCGCGGTCGCCGAGGAGCAGGTCCTGCAGCGGCCAGCCGCGCATGCCCTCCGTGGACAGGCCGGCGATGCGGGCCACGGTGGGGGCCACGTCCATGAGGCTCACCGGCGCCTCGACCCGGCCGGCGGGAATGCCCGGCGCGCGGATCACCAGGGGCACGCGCAGCAGCTCGTCGTAGAGGGTGTGGCCGTGCTCGAAGCCGTCGTGATCCCAGAACTCCTCGCCGTGGTCGGCGAAGATCACCACCGCGTCGTCCTCGTCGAGCGCGCCCAGGAAGCGCGCGAGCTGGTCGTCCACGTAGCGCAGGTTGTTGTCGTAGCGCGCCTGCACGTAGGCCCGGGCGGCGTCCCGGCCGGCGCCCCGGAGCTTCACGACGTCGCCCCGCTGGAAGGTGTCGCTGCGAAAGGCGGCGGGGCGCTCGCCGGCGAACAGGTGCCGGTAGCGGAGGGGCTCGGTGTAGGGCAGGTGCATGTCCATGAAGTGCAGCACCATGAACACCGGCCGGTCGGGGTGGTCGGCGAGGAAGTCCAGCGCCCGGTCGACCTCGACCTCGGCCGGGGGCCAGTTGATGCAGCGGTGCTGCGCCCAGCCGTCGGCCATGTCGAAGTTCGAGGACAGGTAGATGTTGCCGGCGATGAAGGCCGTCGCCCAGCCGGCCCGGGCGAAGCGCTCCTGCAGCGTGGTGGCCGTGCCCCACAGCTCCGGCTGCTGCCCCGTGAGCAGCGCCCGGGTGGAGGGGAGGGTCCAGGGCGCCACGCTGCGCGCCTGCTCGAAGACCGCCGCCCGCTCCGCCCAGGCGTCGATGCGGGGCGTCGTGGGCCGCTCGTAGCCGTACAGGGACAGGTGGTCGCGGCGGAGGGTGTCGATGAACACCAGCACGACCCGCCGCGGGTCGGCCTGGGGCACGTGGACCACCGGGTCGGCCACGAGCACGTAGTCGAGGCGGGCGTCGCCGAGGGGCTCGGTGGCGATCTCGAGGTCGACGGGGCCCTCGCCCCCGGGCAGGGGCACGCGGGCCCGGCGCGGCTCGCCCACGGCCAGGCGCACCCGGCCGACCTCGCGACCGTCGACCCGCACCACCACCGCGGCCCCGTCCGAGCCCTCGGCGCTGTCGGCCGCCTCGGGCGGCAGCAGCACGCCCTCGAAGTCGAGGACGGCGCCCTCGGGAAGGTTCAGGTCGAAGCGGGCCCGCGACGGCGCCGGCAGGTAGATGCCGGTGCGCGTCGTGTCGTCGAGCTGCAGCGATCGAAAGGCGAAGGCCCGGTCGTCCAGGCCCGCCGTGTCGCGGTTCAGGGCGCGCTCGCGCTCGACGGCGCGGGAGTAGCGCACCGCGTACTCGCCGGGCTTCGGGGGACCGGCGCCGGCCTTGCGCCGCACGAGGAGGCCCCGCCGGGAAAAGGCCCAGGTGCGGTCGCGCCGCCAGTCCTTGAGCTTGTAGGCGAAGGCGAGCTTGCGGCCCCCCGCCTCGGTGAAGGGGCCCTCCCCCTCGCCCCGGCGCTGGAACACCGCCATGTCGTCGGGCGCCCGGTGGAAGAACAGCGTCCGCGGGCGGACCGGCAGGGGAGCCTCCCAGGTCCGCACGCCGTCCACGGTGCCCACGAGCCGCCACGGACCCGGCACGCGGACGAGCCCCTCCACGGGATCGCGGTTCGCGGGCGCGAGTTCGAGGCTCGCCTCGTCCGCCATGCGGTCGAGGGCGTAGCCCTCCCCCTCGGCACCGGCGATGGCGCCCCGCCCCCAGGCGAGCAGGACCAGCGCCCCCCAAAGGGCCAGCCAGCGCGGCACGCCCGGGCGTCCTCAGGCGTCGCGGCGGCGGCGGATCGCGGCGCCGAGGCCGACGAGGATGCCCGCGAGGCCGGCGCCGGCCGGCACGGTGGCGCAGCCGCCGGCCTTGACCTCGGTGACCTCGATCTGGAGGGCGTCGGCGGCGATGCCGCCGGGGCCACCCTCGTTGAGGACGACGGTGTAGGTGCCCTCGGCCGGGAACTCGATCTTCGGGGACCAGGCGCCGATGCGCTGGATCGGCTCGCCGGAGGTGTCGGTGCCCTCGAAGACGTCCCACTCGATGGAGTCGATGCAGCCGTACACCGTCGTGTCGGTCTGGTTGACCATCTGGTAGATCAGCCCCTCGGAGGGCTCGTAGGTGAACAGGCCGTCGAAGCCCTCGGCCGGCTCGGGCTCGCCGCACACCAGCACGTAGGCGCGCTGGCGCTCGGTGCTCTCCCAGGCGCCGCACTCATCGCTCTCGCTGCCGCCGCCGGTGGTGGTCAGGGCCACGGTGTACTGGCCCTTCTCCTCGTAGGTGTGGCAGATCTCGATGTCGCCGGGCTCGGAGGTGCCGTCGCCGAAGTCCCAGGTCAGCTCGGAGACGCCGGAGTTGCACTCGGCCTGGAAGCAGACCTCGAGGGGGGCGCCGCCGCTGCGGGGGGAGTCCTCGGTGGCCTCGAAGGTGCAGTAGGGGCCGTAGAGCGCGTAGATGCCGTCGATGTCGTCGCTCTCGATCGAGGACCGCTCGTTGGAGCAGGTGCCGTCGACGGTCCAGAACATCGTGGCTTCGAGGAGGGCCGGATCCTCGCAGCGCCCCTCGTCGACGTCGTCCGCCTCGCAGGAGTGGCCCATGCCCCAGACGTGACCGATCTCGTGGGTGGCGACGGCCTCGAAGGCGTACTCGTTGTTGCACAACCCGGCCTCGAGGTCCTCGGTGGAGACCCACGGGACCGAGTCGTTCATGATGATGTCGCAATCATCGGAGTAGTAGTAGGTGTTGCCGCCCTGGCTGAAGGCCTGCTCGTCGCCCCGGCAGAGGGTGACCCCCAGGGTGCCGGCGCCGAGGTAGGTCGGCTCGTCCTCCTCGGTGCGCGAGGAGAAGGTGTTGAGCCGGTCGTACTCGAAGCCGCCGTGGTTGTTCTCGCGAATGCCCTGGTAGTCGTCGGTGAGGTCCGCGCAGGGCGCGCCGGCGACCCAGTTGTCGAAGCCGCGCTGGTAGAGGTCCGGCACGTCGGCGAAGTCCGGCGAGTTGATCTCGTCGGCGTTGTCGGCGACGTACCAGGGAAGCGGGAAGTCGTCGCGGCTCCACACCCGCCCGGTGTGCTCCCAGGCGAGGGCGGGGGCGGAGAGGAAGCCGAGCGCGGTGATCAGCGGCAGCATCAGCGCACCTCCTTGCCGTTCACGCGCTCGAGGCGCTCGATGGAGATACCGGGAATCGGCTGGCCGTCCCAGCCGGCGGCGACGCGGTCGCGGACGCGGGCCTCGAGCTCGTCGAGGGACACGCGCCGGTCGGGCGGGGGCAACGGCACGAAGCGGTGGTCGTAGGGCCGATCCGCCGGCGGCGCGAAGCGCACCACCACCGGCTCGCGGGTGCTGGGGTCGAGGCGCACGGTGAACTTGCCCTGCCGAAGGCCGACGAGGCCGATGTCGCCGTGGGACTCCTGGAGGAACAGGACGACTTCCTCGCCGGGGCTGAAGCGGGCGGTGCCCGGCACGACCATCGTGCGGCCGGCGTAGGAGCCGCCGGGCTGCTCGACGACGAGGGTGGCTGCGCCGGGATCGCCCTTGAGCACCTCGCCGACCTCGACCTGGGCGCGGGTCTGGATGAGGCCGTCGTCCTCGAGCTCGGACCAGACCTCCGCCACGGTGCCGTGGACGATGATGTCGGCGGCGTCGACGAGCTGCTCGGTGGTCAGCTCGACGGTGCTGGTGGCCCGCGCGGGCGCGGCCCAGCTGAGGAGCCCGGCCGACGCCAGGCTGAGGAGCACCTTCTTCATGTCGCCTCTCCAGAGATGCGGGGGTCGGGAATCCCCCGTGCGCCCGGCCTTGCGCCGAGCGGGGCCCCGAGCCGGGACATGCTATCCCACTCGGAGCCCGCCCGACAGCGCCGCGGGACGTTTCCCGGCCGCGCGCTCGGACCCGAACCGGGGTCCGGTCAGCGTAGT
>WGAH01000448.1 GCA_015489145.1 Deltaproteobacteria bacterium | reverse complement strand
GTCCGGCGCCCCGACGGAGCGCCGGACCCTGGCGGGCATCGACGGGGAGGAGCGGTCGAGGAGCGCCGGCCTCCGGCGGGCATCACCGGGAGAAGGTGGTAGGAGCGGCGTCCCGCCGCTTCATCAGCAGGGAAACAACCGGCCTCACAAGGCCTCCACCGGCGCTCAGGCCACACGGTGACGCGGCAGGATGCCGCGTCTACACCGACGGGGGGCGCCGCCGGAGGCGCGGGAACAGGCGGCCGGTGCGGGCGGCCCAGGCGGTCCAGGCCGCGCCGAAGCGCTCGGCCATCATCGCCTCCTCGTCGGGCAGGCGGAGGCGCACCAGCACGAGGAGCACGGCGAGAGGCAGGCCCCCGACCACCGGGTTTCCCGTGAGCCCGAACCAGCCGAGGTAGAGGAGGAAGCCGCTCAGGTACATCGGGTGGCGCACCCAGCGGTAGGGGCCGGCGGTGACGAGGGTGTGGTCGGGGCGCAGGTCGAGGCGCGGCGAGAAGTTGGCGCCGAGGACGGCGTGGGTCCAGCCGAACAGGCCGATGCCCGCGAGGGAAAGGCCGAGGCCCGCCCAGCCGGCCGCCGGCGGGAGGGGCAGGTCGAGGGGGTCGAGCCAGCGCGAGCCGAGCCAGAGCAGGGCCGGGATGGCCTGGCTGCCGAGGACCGCCGCGGTCAGCGCGCGCTCGCGGTCCTCGCGGCGGGCCGCGCGCTCGGCCGGGCGCCAGCCGCCCCGGAAGCGCAGGCGCACGAGGACGAAGGCGAGGAGGGTGAGCGCGTAGAGGTAGCGGGCGAGGAAGGGGCTCACGGCGCGGGCTCCGTCGGCCCGGGGAGCGCGGCCGGGAGGGGGGCGTAGCCGTGGGCGTCGAGGTAGGCCCGGTTGCGGCGGGCGATCCAGCGGGCGCGGCGAGCGACCTCGGGGAGCAGCGGGCCGCCGCTCGGCCGGGCCGCCGTGCGCGGGGGCGCGCCGCCGTCGATCCCCAGGCGGTCGAGGAGGTCGGCGACGGTGCCGGTCGGGTCGGCGCAGAGGTCCTCGTAGCGCAGGTCCACCGCAACCCCTTCCGGCAGCGCCCCGCGCCGGGCGACCCAGGCGCGGTTCGCCATCGCCACGCCCCCGGCGATGACCCGCAGGTCGAGGCCGCCGGAGCGGCGGGTGAACCACTGGAGCAGGCGGCGGCGCGCGGGACTGCGCCAGAGCCGCACGTAGCGCCGGCTCAGCAGGGCCGTGTAGGCGTCGCGCTCCTCCCACAGCAGCCGGAGGGCGCGCACCGCCGACTGCACCACCCGGGCCGGGTGGCGGTGGATGAACACGAAGCGAATGCCGGGGACGTTGCGGTGGAGCCAGGTGAAGTTGGCGTAGTCCCAGGGGTTCTTGAGGAGCACCGGCCGGCCGTCGTCCAGGCGCGCGCACACGGCGCGAAACAGCTCGAGGTTGCGGGGCCGCACCCAGCTCCCGGTGCCCGCGTTGTTGAGGATGTAGCCGTACTCCTCGGGCAGCTCGGGGCTGATCGGCACGCCGTCGCCCCGCCTTCGGGCGATGCCGAGCTCCGCCATGCGCGCGCGAAGGGCCTCCCGGTCGGCCGCCTCGGCTTCGGGCGTCCACCGGCCGCGGTCGGCCACGCGGTCCCAGGCGATGACGTGCCAGGCGGTGAGCACGCTGAAGCGGCCCGTCTCGGCCAGGAGCCGGTACAGCCAGGTCGTGCCCGAGCGGTGGTTGCCGAGGATGACGATGGGCGGGGGGGCCACGCTACCGCCCGGGGCGCTCGGCCCGCACGTCGACGCGGGGCCCGCCGACGATCTCGAAGGGTCGGTCGCAGAGCCGGTACATGCCCAGGGGCAGCAGGCCCTCGAAGCGGCCCTCGGCGGCGAGCGCCCGGGCGGCGGCGGCGATGGCGTTGCGCGGCGCGGGCTCGAGGGGCGGGTCGAGGGCGACGAGCACGCCCTCGCCGCGGTCGCGGCAGCGCCCGCCCACCACGAGCTTCGCCTCTCCGTACTCGGCGAGGAACCGGGCCTTCCATGCGTAGCCCTCCTCGCGGGGGTCGAGGGCCAGGGCCGCCTCGATGCGGTCGCGGGCGTCGCCGGGGTGCCCGAGGGCCTCGGCCGCCTGGGCGCCGAGCTCGTGGTCCTCGTAGCGCAGGGCCACGCCGTCGAGGGCGGCGAGCGCCCGCCAGGCGCGGTCCACCCCGGCCCACTGCCCCCGGGCGGCGCGGTCGCGCATCTCCTCGCGCAGGCGTTGCGCCTCGGCCCGGGCTTCGGCCGAGGCCCGCGCCTCGTCGCCGGGATCGGCGGCGCGCGCCGGGAAGGCGGCGGCACCCGCAAGGGGGGCGGCCAGGGCGAGGAGTGGGACGAGGAGCCGCATGGCGCCCCCCTATTCCGGCGGCCGGCGGTTCGCCTTGGATGCGGATCGCCCGAGTCGTCGGCTGCGCCCACGGGCCAGGGGCCGGGGGTAGACATGCCGGCCGGTCCTGTTTTTTCGACGCGGGTGAGTGACGCAGGCGCCGCACAGGTCGGCCCCGGATGTCAGGGGGGGGCACCGTCTCCGGCGGAAGGTTCGACGAAAACGACGGTTCCATCGTGCCGCCCTGGGCGGTCGCTCGCCCCGGGCTCGCCGAATTGGCGGCTTTCGCGAGCCGAGGTGGACATTCGGGCGGGGCCTGTTCCACCAGCT
>WGAH01000447.1 GCA_015489145.1 Deltaproteobacteria bacterium | reverse complement strand
GGCCCGCGCCCCGCGCTACTACCCGCTGGTGGGCTACGCGGCGGCGGCCCCCACCGCGTAGCCCACCAGCGGGTAGTAGCGCGGGGCGCGGGCCATGGCGCGGGCGAAGTCCTCGGGTCCCGCCCCGGCGGCGCGGGGCCAGGGCAGGACGGTGAGGAAGGCGAAGGCCACCCCCAGGGCGCCGGGAGCGCGGCGGCTCATCCGTCGCTCACGCCGGCCTCGGCAAAGGTCGCCATGCCCGAGAGCACCGCCGCCGCCGCGCGCAGCAGCGGGATGGCGAGCACGGCGCCGGTGCCCTCGCCGAGGCGCAGGTCGAGGTCGAGGAGCGGGGTGAGGCCGAGGGCCTCGAGCTGGGCCCGGTGGCCGGGCTCCACCGAGCGGTGCCCGGCGAACAGGTAGTCGCGGATCTCCGGGGCGATGGCGGCGGCGACCAGGGCGCCGCTGGTGACCGGGAAGCCGTCGGTGACCAGCGGCAGGCCCAGCTCGGCGCCGCCGAGGAAGACGCCGGCGATGGCGGCGATCTCGAGGCCGCCGAGCTCGGCGAGCACGTCGACCGGGTCGGCCACGCGCAGGTCGCCGAGGCGCCGCCGGGCGCGGTCCACGGCGCGCTCGACCACCGCCGCCTTGCGGGCGCGGGTGGCCTCGTCCACGCCGGTGCCCCGGCCGGTGACCTCGGCGGCGGGCCGGCCGGTGAGGGCGGCGGTCAGGGCCGACGCAACGGTGGTGTTGCCAATGCCCATGTCGCCGGCGGCGAGCACGGTGGCGCCCTCGTCGTAGGCGATGCGCGCGGCCTCCATGCCGGCGGCGATGGCGCGCTCGGCCTCCTCCCGGCTCATCGCCGGCTCCCGGGCGATGTTGCCGGTGCCCTTGCGGACGTTCGCCCGCAGCAGCTTCGGGTGGTCGGGCAGCTCGCCGTTCACGCCGGCGTCGAGGACCACCACGGTCGCGCCGACGCTGCGCGCGATCTGGTTGATCGCCGCCCCGCGGGACAGGAAGTTCAGCACCATCTGGGGGGTGACCTCCGCCGGAAAGGCGCTCACGCCCTCCTCGGTGACGCCGTGGTCGCCGGCGCAGACGATGACGGCGGCGTCGGCGAGGACCGGCCGGACGGTGCCGAGCACGCCGGCGAGGCGCACGCCCACCTCCTCCAGCCGCCCGAGGGCGCGGGGCGGCTTGGTGAGGCGATCCTGCCGCTCCCAGGCGCGCTCGATCCAGCGCTTGTCGACGGGGCGGACGCGGGGCGGAAGGGGGGAGGCAACGGTCATGGGGCGATCTCCTGGTCGGGAGGGACGGGTTGGATGAGCAGCGGCCGGCCGGCGACGAGGAGCCAGGCGCGGTCGGCCGCGTCGACGAGGCGCTTGTTGACGGTGCCCTGGAGGTCGCGAAAGCGGCGGGCCAGGGCGTTGTCGGGAACCACCGACCAGCCGACCTCGTTGGTGACGACCACCAGGGCGGCGCCGCGCTCCCGGCCGGCGGCGAGGAGGGCGGCGATCTCGGCCTCGGCCTCGGCCTCGCCGCCGCGCAGCAGGTGGTTGCTGATCAGCAGGGTGGCGCAGTCGAGGAGCACGACCGGGTGCCGGGCGGCGCGCACGGCGGCGGCGGCCTCGAAGGGGGCCTCCAGCGTCTCCCAGCCGGCCGGTCGCCGGGCCCGGTGAGCGGCGATGCGGGCGCGCATCTCGTCGTCCCAGGCCTGGGCGGTGGCGACGTAGCTCACCCCGCAGCCGCGGTCGGCGGCCAGGCGGGCGGCGAGCTTTTCGGCCGCGGTGCTCTTGCCGCTGCGGGCGGCGCCGGTCAGCACGTAGAGGGCGGGCTTCATCGCGGGGGCTCCAGGGCGGCGAGGGCGGCGAGGAGGCGGTCCCCCTCGTCCCGGCCCCGCGGCGAGACGCGGACGTGGGCGGGCAGGCCGAAGGAGGTGCAGTCCCGCACCAGCACCCCCCGGTCGAGGAGGGCCCGGGCGACGGCGGCGGCGTCGCCCACGCGAACGAGGAAGAAGGGGGCCGCGCCGACCTCGACCGGCCAGCCCGCGCGGCGCAGGGCGGCGACCAGGCGCTCGCGTTCCGCCGCCATCGCCGCCAGGCGCGGCGCGATCTCGCGCTCGCCCTCGGGCGAGAGGGCGGCCAGCGCGGCGACCTGGGCGGCGGCGCTCACGCTCCAGGGCGGGGTGGCGGCCTCCAGGGCGCGCGCCAGGCCCGGCGGCGCCAGCGCGTAGCCGACGCGCAGGCCGGCGAGGCCCCGGTCCTTGGTGAGCGAGCGCAGCACGACCCGCCGCGGACCCGGGCGCACTGGCGGAACCGGGCGCAGGAAGCCGGCGTAGGCCTCGTCGAGCACCAGGAAGGCGGCCTCCTCCAGGAGCCGCAGCTCGGCCTCGGTCCAGGGGCGGCCGGTGGGGTTGGCGGGGCTGCACGCGAAGACGAGGCGGGCGTCGTGCTCCCGGGCCGCGGCGGCCACGGAGGCCGCGTCGGCGTCGGGCACCTCGACGGCCCGCCCCCCCGCGAGGCGCACGGCGGCGGCGTACTCGCCGAAGGCCGGCGCGGCGATCACCGCCGCCTCCCCGGGGCCGAGGGCGAGGCGGGCGAGGGCGTGGATTGCGGAAACAGATCCGTTGGCAACGAATACGGATTCGGTCGGGACCCCGTGCAGCTCGGCGATGCGCGCCCGGAGGCGGGTGGCGTGGGGGTCCGGGTAGGCGGTGGTGTCGAGCCCCGCCAGCGCTGCCCGCACCACCGCCGGCGTGCCCCCGGGCAGGGTGGTGGCGCTCAGGTCGGCCACCGACTCCGGGTCGCGGCCCTCCCGGGCGAGCTGGGCCGCCCCGCCGTGGGGCACCGGCGGCAGCGCCAGGAAGCGGGGACCCGCCGGTCGGCTCTCGGGTCGGCGAGCGGCGAGCCAGGCGGCGGTGGCGCGGGACACCGCCCGACGCACCGCCTCGCCGAGGGCGGCGCCGAGCGCCGTGTGCTTGCCGAGCCACCGCGCCGGGGCGCCGTCGTCGAGGGGAGCGGCCAGGGCGATGCAGTCGGTGCCGGTGCCGGTGGCGGGCAGGGCGCTCCGGCGGCTGTCGAGGCCGGCGGCGAGGATCGCGGCGGTGCGCGCCTCGGCGGCGAGCGACAGCCCCTCGAGCAGGGCGGCGTCGGACGCCGGCGCCGGGAGTTGCGCCAGGACGTTGATCGTGCCGGGGCCCGGGGGGGCCGGCGCCGCGTCCCGCTCGGCCTCGCCCGGGCCGAGGAGCGGTCCCGGCGGGTCCCCGATGGCGACGCGGTTGTCGAGGCCCACCGTGGCGACGGCGCGCACGACCGGGGGCGGGGCGGCGCCACGGTGGGCCT
>WGAH01000446.1 GCA_015489145.1 Deltaproteobacteria bacterium | reverse complement strand
GTGCCGCCGGGCGAGGATGCGCAGGGGGCGCTCCCAGGCCGGTGCCTCCGCCGACGCGCGGGGGTCGAGGAAGTCGCTGAACACGCACACCACCGCCCGCCGCCGCAGGAAGCGCCCCGCCGCCTCCAGGGCCGCGCCGACGTCGGTGGCCCGTCGCGCCGGCAGGTCGCCGAAGGCCGCGCGAATCACCTGCCAGGCGTAGCCCCGCGTCTTGCGCGGCGGCAGGAAGCGCTCCACCCGGTCGGTGAAGGTGAGCAGCCCCACCCGGTCGCCCATGCGGATCGCCGACCAGGCCAGGGCCCCGGCCAGCCGCGCCACCTGCAGGCGCTTGTCGGTGCGCCCGTCCAGGCCCCCGGACCCCACCCGCAGGCTGCCGCTCACGTCCATCACGAGCAGGAGCTGCAGCTCGCGCTCCTCGCGGAACTCCTTGACGAAGGGCTCGCCGGCCCGGGCGGTGACGTTCCAGTCGATGTGGCGGATGTCGTCGCCGGGCACGTAGGGGCGCACCTCCTCGAACTCCATGCCGCGCCCGCGAAAGGCGCTGCGGTACTCGCCGGCGAAGGGGCTGTCGACCTTGCGGTCGAGCTGGATCTTCAGCCGGCGGATCTGCTGGAGCTCCTCGGCGGTGAGCACGGCCCCTCCCCCGCCCTCAGGGCGTCCGCACCTGCTCGAAGATGCGGCGCACCACGTCGTCCACCGTCACCCCCTCGGCCTCGGCCTCGTAGGTGAGCAGCACGCGGTGACGCAGCACGTCGGGGCCGATGGCCTTCACGTCGTCGGGGGTGACGAAGCCGCGCCCCTCCAGAAACGCCATCGCCCGGGCGCCGGCGGCCAGGGCGATGGTCGCCCGCGGGCTGGCGCCGAACTCCACCATGCGCGCGAGGTCGCCGGCATGGCGGGAGGGGTCGCGCGTGGCCCGCACGATCTCGACGATGTAGTCGGCCACCACCCCTTCCATTCGCACGAGGGCGAGCGCCTCCTTGCAGCGCGCCAGGTCTTCGGGGCCGGCCACCGGCTCGACGGCGGGGGGCGGCCCGGCAGCCCGGTCGAGGATGGCCCGCTCCTCCTCCTTCGTGGGGTAGCCCACCCGCACCTTGAGCATGAAGCGGTCGGCCTGGGCCTCGGGCAGGGGGTAGGTGCCCTCCTGCTCGATGGGGTTCTGGGTGGCGAGCACGAGGAAGGGGCTGGGCAGGCGGTGCGTCTCGTCGCCGATGGTGACCTGCCGCTCCTGCATGGCCTCGAGGAGGGCCGACTGCACCTTGGCCGGGGCGCGGTTGATCTCGTCGGCCAGCACGATGTGGGCGAAGACCGGCCCCCGGTGGGTGGCGAAGCTCGCGTCGCGGGGGTTGTAGACCTGGGTGCCGATGATGTCGGCGGGAAGCAGGTCGGGGGTGAACTGGATGCGCCGGAAGCGCAGGTCCATCGCCGAGGCCAGCGCCCGCACCGTCAGCGTCTTGGCGAGCCCCGGCACGCCCTCGAGGAGGACGTGGCCGTCGGTGAGCAGGCCCACCAGCAGCCGGTCGACCATCGCGCGCTGCCCGACGAGCAGCCGCCCGACCTGCTCGCGAATCGCCCGCACCACCGGGTGCACCTCGCGCACCCGCGCCTCGATCTCGGCGATGCTCATGCCGTCCATCGCGCCTCCGCCCGCCCCGGGAAGACGAAAGGGCACCGGGGCCTCGGCCCGCGCACCCTAATCCCGAGCCGGCCCGCGTGAAGGCCGCCGGGTGGCCGGCCCCCGTGCCGCTGACGCCTCGCTCGACAGGGTACACGCGGCATCCTGCCGCGCCAGCGATGGGGCAGTGCCCGGAGGGAAGCCCCCCTTCTCCTCCCCCAAGAAAAACGCCGGCCAGTGGCCGCCCCTCCTTCCGGCGGCGCCCGGGGTCCCGTCACCCGGCGCGGTCCCGCCCGACCGCCGGGAGGCGGATGACCGCCGACGCCTCGGCCCCGGCCTCGACGCGCAGGCTCCCGCCGTGATCCCGCAGGATTCGCCGGGCCTCCTCCACCGCCGGGTCCGACCCGGCGGCGCGCAGCACCTCGAGGGGCGACAGCTCGCCCGCCAGCCGCGCGACGGAGGCCTCCGGCCCGCCGGCCGGGGCCCGCATCGTCACCTCCACCGCATCCCCTCGCCGGTGGGCCGCCACCGTCACCGGGCCGCCCGGCCCGGCTCGGCGGACGACGAAGCCCAGGGCGCTCGTGACCGCCCGGGCGAGCGCCGCGCCGTCGCCGAGCAGCCGGAGCCCCTCCAGCGGCTCCACCGAGGCCTCCAGGCGCGGGCCCCCGTCCTGGCCCCCGCCGTCGAGCAGGCCCGTCGCCCGCCGGACGATCGCCCCGAGGTCCACCGCCTCGCGCGCCGCGCCCTCGTCCGAGAGGAAGCGACCCGCCGCCGCGACCAGGCGCGCCGAGGCCTCGCGAAGGTCCGCGAGCACCGAGGGGTCGCCCGCGTCCTCGTCCAGAAGGCCCACGAGGGCCGGAACCACGGTCGCCACGTCGCGAACCTCGGCGGCGAGGCCGCGAAGGGCCTGGACCCGCCGCTCGGCGTCGAGGCCCCGTCGCCACCGCTCCATCGCCTGCACGGCGTGCGCCGCCAGCCCCCGCAGCAGCACCCGGGCCAGGTCGATGTCGGCCAGCCGGGGCCCGTCCACCGACAGCGCCCCGAGCACCCGCCCGCCGGCGAGCAGGGGCACCGCCAGCACCCGCCGCACCCGCATCGAGACGAGGCTCGGGGCCTGGCGCAGGTCGCCGCGCTCGGCGAGGTCCTCGACGACCACCTCGCGCCCGCGACCCACCACCAGCTCGATGAGGGACATCGAAGGCCCGCGGCTCTCGATCCCCGGCCGCTGGCGGGAAGCCGCCACCTCCAGCAGGCCGCCGCGCTCCAGGACGAGGAAGACCCGGTCCGGCTGGAGCAGGTCGAAGGCCGCCGCCGCCGTCCCCGAGGCGATGTCGTCGAGGGAGTCCGCCGCCGCCACGGTGGCGGTCAGCACCACCAGGCGCTCGAGGACGGCGGTCTCCGCCGCCCGCCCGGCCCCCTCGGGCTCCAGGAGGGAGAGGAGGGCGGAGGCCCCGTCGCGAAGCTCGACGTTGCCGGTCTCCTCGGCGAGGCCGCGCACGCGACCGGCCTCCTCGCGGGCGACATCCTCCATGTCGAGGGCGAGGGCCGCCTCGGCGACGAGCAGGCGCGCTTCGGCCGCCTCGTGCACCGAGGGCAGGCGCCCCAGGTCCCCGCGACAGCGCTCCAGCGCCGCCCGCGCCCTCGAAACCCTGTGCCGGGTGCGGGCGGGGGACCTCGGCGGGGCGCGGGCGGCGCTGGAGCGCTGTCGCGGGGACC
>WGAH01000445.1 GCA_015489145.1 Deltaproteobacteria bacterium | reverse complement strand
GGCTCGGAGATGTGTATAAGAGACAGGGCCGCCGAACCGGGGGGGCCGTTTCATCGAGGGAGGAGGGCGCCGCTTGCCGCACGGGCGGGGCGCCCGGCACCACCCGGGCCCAGCCCGAGGAGACGCCGTCGTCCTCGCCGGGCGCGGCGGTGCGGACGATGGGTCGGGGGGCGGCGCCCCGGGGCCGGGCCGCGACCTCGGGCGGCGCGGGTCGACGGGGCCGCTCCGGGCCTGGCGGCGGAGCCGGAGCCGCCACCCCGCCGTCCAGCGGGATCTCCTGCGTGTCCATCGCCAGCAGCACGCCGTCCGCACCCCGGCGCAGGGGCCGGGTGTCCACGTCGTGCAGGCTGCGGGCCGGCCCCGGGGCCGGGCGGGGCACGGCGGGCGCGGCCGGCACGAGGCTTTCCTCGAAGGCCGCCACCGAGGGCGGACGGTCCCCG
Source organism: Deltaproteobacteria bacterium (assembly GCA_015489145.1). Lineage (GTDB taxonomy): Bacteria > Myxococcota_A > UBA796 > UBA796 > UBA2385 > S143-5. The sequence goes on along the minus strand of WGAH01000445.1, from coordinate 2,099 downwards.
GGTTCCGGCGCCAGGGCCGCGGCCACCGCGCGGGCGAGGTACGCGGGCACGTCGGGGGCGACGCGGTCGAGGGGGAGGTGCTCGCCGGCCATGGCGGCGCGGGCGACATCGCCGGGGGTGCTCCCGTCAAAGGGCAGCCTGCCGGCGAGCATCTCGTAGAGCACCACCGCCAGGCTGAACACGTCGGCCCGGGCGTCCACCGCCGCCGAGTCGGCCCACTGCTCCGGCGCCATGTAGCCGGGGGTGCCCATCCGGGCCCGCGCCGCCGTGCGCCCCAGGCGCGTGACCCCGGCGAAGGCCTTGGCGATGCCGAAGTCGGTGATCTTGGGCGTGCCGTCGCGGGCCACGAGGATGTTGGCCGGCTTGATGTCGCGGTGCAGCACCCCGGCGGCGTGGGCGGCCCGCACCCCGGCGAGCACCGGCCGGAACAGCGCCAGGGCGCGGTCGGCGGGGAGCGGCCCCTCGCGCTCCAGCAGCCGGTCGAGGGCCTCGCCGTCGACGAACTCCATCACCATCGCCACCAGGTCGCCCTGCTCGACCACGTCCGAGACGGCCACGACGTTCGGGTGCCGGATGTGGGCCTGCACCCGCGCCTCCTGCAGGAGCCGGTCGAGGAGGTCCGGCCGGGCGAGGTCGAGCACCTTCAGCGCGTGGTCGGTGCCGAGCACGAGGTGCCGCGCCCTGTAGACGGTGGCCACGCCGCCCTGCCCCACCACGCCGACGACCTGGTAGCGGTCCAGCCGGCTGCCGATCGGGAGCGTGCGCGACATCCGGGAACCTCGGCGAGGGGGGGGAGCTTCCTTCCTACACCGCCCGCGCCGGCACCCGCCACCCCGCGGCCCCTGACCCGTTTCAGCGCGGGCGGACTTCGCGGAACCGACGAGGGACGGCGCTCCAAGGCGGCCGGCGCTCCGGGGCCGCTACCCGGCCGGCGCGGCGGGGGTCGCGGGGAGGCGCAGGGTGATCGCGAGCCCGCCGCCCTCGCGGTTGCGGGCCTCGACCCGGCCTCCGTGGGCCTCGACCACCTGCCGCACGATCATCAGCCCCACCCCCACCCCGCCGGTGTGGCGGCTGCGGCTCGGCTCGGCCCGGAAGAAGGGCTCGAACAGCCGCTCCAGCGCCGCCTCGGGCACCCCCGGGCCCCGGTCGGCCACCCGGATGATCACCTCGTCGCCCTCGCGCCGCCCCTCGACGGTCACCTCGGTGCCGTCGGGCGTGTAGCGGGCGACGTTGCTCAGGAGGTTGCGGATCGCCCGCGCCAGCCGCCGCCGGTCTCCCGTGAACGCGATGCCGTCCGCCACGTCGAGGCGCACCGCGCGGGTCCCCAGGTCGACCCGGCCGAGCCCCTCGGCCAGCAGCTCCGCCAGGTCCAGCGGTTCCAGGCGCAGGGCCAGGGTGCCCTGGTGCAGGCGAACCGACTCGAGGAGCTCGCCCACCAGCTCGTCGATGGCGTCGATGTCGCGCTCCAGGCCGGCCAGCCTTCCCTCGGGGGCCCCGGCCTCGCGCAGCAGCTCGACCTGGAGCCTCATGCGGGCGAGGGGGGTCCGCAGCTCGTGGCTCACCGCCGCCATGAGCTGCCGCTGCCCCTCGACCATGCCCGCCACCCGGTCGGCCATGCGGTTGAACACCGCCCCCATCTGGCCGGCGGCGTCGTCCCCCTCGGGGACCCGGTGCGAGAGGTCGCCCTCGGCCACCCGCAGCATGGCGTCCCGGGCCACCCCCACCGGCCGCAGCACCCAGCGGCTCACGCCGAGGCTCAGCAGCACCCCGGCCGCGCCGAGGATGAGCAGGCCGACGAGGAGGTGGCGCGGGGGCTGGGCGAGGTCGGCCGGAAAGCGCACCAGGACCGCTCCCTGCGCGGCGCCGGCGCCCATGGGGACGACGATGGGCGCCCGGGCCCCGCGCCCGACCCACACCTCGCGGCCGTCCTTCTCCACGACGCGGGCGTGCCGCCGGAACTCGCGGGCCATGCGCCCGGCCCGCCAGCCGCGCCCCCAGCGGCTCCACCCGGCCTCGCCGGCGTGCCCTTCCCCGTGCTCCCGGCCGCCGTGCTCGTGGCCCGGGCGGTCGCAGTGCTCCCCCTCCTCCTCGAACCCTTC
>WGAH01000444.1 GCA_015489145.1 Deltaproteobacteria bacterium | reverse complement strand
GCGATGAGGATGGCGCCGCCCACCGCCAGGGCGCCGCAGCACACCGCCAGCGCCACCCGGGCGCCGGCGTGGCGCACCTCGACCCGGAGGCGTTCCGCGTCGGGATCGACGACGCGAATCGTCAGGCTGCCGTGCTCGAGGTCGCCGAGGAGCTGGTTGAGCTGCATCGGCACGTCGCGCACCGCGATTTGCGCGTGGTGGAGCAGCCGCAGGGCTTCGCCGCCGAGGCGACCGGCCGACAGCCGCGAGCTGACCAGGCGCTGGGCGTAGGGGCGCACCTCCTCGACGATGTCCACGTCGGGCAGGAAGCGCCGGGCGATGCCGTCGAGGATCGAGGTGGCCCGGGCGAGCACGGCGTACTCGGGCACCAGCCGGATGCGGTAGCGCGCCGCCACCTGCACGAATTCCATGAGGGAGGCCTGGGAGCTGAGATCGCGCAGGGTGGCCCCGTGGTACTTGGCCATGAGGCGCTCGACCTCGCGGGAGAAGGCCTTGAGGTCGATGCGCCCCTCGGTGGCGCCGGCCCGCACCAGGGTGAGGGCCACGCTCTCCGGCTCGCGGTAGACGAGGCCCAGGAACAGGGCCACGAGGGTGTCCTGCATCTCGCCGGTCAGCAGCCCCGTGATGCCGAAGTCGAGGTAGCACAGCGTGCCGTCCGCCTCGACGACGAGGTTTCCCGGGTGCGGGTCGCCGTGGAAGAAGCCGTGCTCGAAGACCTGGAGGTAGGTCGCCTCGATGATCTTCTTCATCGCGGCGTCCATCGCCCGCCGGTCCTCGAGGAGGTCGATGAGCCGGGTGCCGCGGACCCGCTCCATCACCAGCACCCGCCGGGTGGACAGGGCGCCGTGGACGGTGGGGGCGCGGATCCCCTCCACCCCCCGGAAGTTCTCGCGAAAGCGCCGGCAGGCCTGGGCCTCCTGGAGGAAGTCCAGCTCGCGGTGAATCGCCGCCTCGAACTCCTGGACCACCTCGACCGGCGTGTAGAGGCCGGGAAACTCGATGGTGCCGCTGGCGAGCTGCGCGAGGGTGTAGAGGATGTGCAGGTCGCTGCGGATCGTCTCCTCGATCCCGGGCCGCTGCACCTTCACCGCGACCTCGCTCCCGTCCGGGAGGCGGGCCGCGTGCACCTGGGCGATGGAGGCGCTGGCGAGGGGCTCGCGGTCGAAGGCGGAGAAGCGATCCGAGAGGGAGGCGCCCAGCTCGGCCTCGACCACCTCGCGCACCGCCTCGAAGGGGGCCGGCGGCACCCGGTCCTGGAGCTGGCTCAGCTCCTCGATCACGTCGGGGGGCACGATGTCGGGACGCACGCTGAGCACCTGGCCCAGCTTGACGAAGGTCGGCCCGAGGTCGGCGAGGACGTGCCGGATGCGCCGGCCGATGGGCAGGTGGACCTCGATGGGCTCGCCGTCGAAGTCGATGCCCGCCTGGCGCATCAGGTGGCCGAAACCGTGCCGCGCCAGCACCGCGGTGATGGCCCGCACCCGAGCCAGGTCCCGAAACTTGATGTGGGCCATGCCGCTCCCTCGGCAGGGATTCTCGCCGGCGGAGCCTAACCCCGGCGGCGGCCCCCCGGCCCCTGCTCAGCGTTCGAACCAGCCGATGCGCTCGACGGGGCCGCGCACGAGGCCCACCGGGTCCACCCACTCCGCCTGCTCGCCGTCCACCGCCCGGAAGCGGCGCAGCCACATGAAGGTCGGCTCCTCGCGGGGTTCGAAGACCAGCGCGATCATCGGCAGGTGCGTGCCCCCCTCGACGTCCTCGCCGAGGCCGAACAGGCCGACGCCCCGGGTGCGCGCGTCCCGGGCCAGGGACCAGGCGAGGCCCTGGAGCAGGTCGACGTCGTCCTCGTCGCGGGCCCACCACAGGGCGATGCGGCGCTCGCCCCAGGCCACCACCGCCGGGAGCCCGAAGCCCTCGGTGGCGAAGCGGGCCTCGAGCAGGTGGGCCGCCTGCTGGGCGGCGTCCACCGCCCGGGCTCCGGCAGGCGTCGGAACCACCGCGTCGGGGGCGCGGTTCTCGCCGACGTCGGGCCAGGGCACCGGCGCGAGGTCGGCGAACTCGAAGCGCACCGGCGCCGGGGCGAGGCGGGGAAGCAGCGCGGCCAGGCGCGGCGGCACGGCGTCGGCCGGCCCCTCGTAGCGCTCGCTGGAGGCCGGTTCGGGCCGCATGCCGAGAGCCCGGGGCCAGGCCTCGACGTAGGCGGTGCCCTCGGGCCAGCGCACCCGGGCGAAGGACACGATGACCGGCTGGCCGTCCCAGCGGAGCAGCGCCGTGCCCCAGCTCGCCGTCCAGCGGACGTCGGGGAGGCCGAGCAGGGCCGCCTCGGCGAGGGGGTGCAGCTCCCGGGGGAGGTCCACCGCCTGCCAGCACTCCTCGCCGGTGGAGGCGACCAGCGCCGGGTCCCCCTCGCCGGCGGACTGGGCGAACAGCTCGTCCACCACCCAGGAGCGGGGGTCGCCTCCACC
>WGAH01000443.1 GCA_015489145.1 Deltaproteobacteria bacterium | reverse complement strand
CGCGCTGATCGCCCTCGCCCTCCTCGGCCTGCCGGGGCCCTTTCCCGCCTCCCGCCTCGGCGGCATGGCGGCGCTGTTCCCGGCCCTCGCCGCCGGCCTGGCCGTGCGCCGGTGGCGGCCGGCGATCCTCGCCTTCGCCCTGGTCCTCCTCACCGGGGCCCACGCCCGGCGCGACGACCAGGGCACCCTGCCCGCCGAGGCCCACCACCCGCCCCCGGCGGCCTGGACCGCCGAGCTGCGCGCCGCCGTCTCCGACCCGGTCCTCGGCGGGCAGGGTGCCCTGGTCGTCGCGCCGGGCGTGGGCCCCGGTGAGGAGGACCAGGGCGAAGGCGAGGAGCGCCGGCCGCCACCGGCGCACGGCCAGGCCGGCGGCGAGGGCCGGGAACAGCGCCGCCATGCCGCCGAGGCGGGAGGCGGGAAAGGGCCCCGGCAGGCCGAGGACGGCGAGGGCGATCAGCGCGATCCAGGCCGCCGCCAGGCCGCGGCCGGCGCGGGTGCGGAGCGCGGCGAGGGCGAGGGCGAGGGCGGCGAGGCCCGGGTGGAGCTGGCCGTCGGCCCAGGACCCCGGGCCGCGCCAGTCCTCGCGGGCCGGGTGCCCCCACCACTGGGGCCACAGGAGGTCGAGGAGCTGCGCCGGCTCGAGGGTGAGACCGCCGCGCGCCGCAAGCGTGGTGGAGCGCGCCGCCTCGTGGGCGAGGGGGAGCCACAGGGGGGCGGCGAGGCCGGCGCCGAGGGCCAGCCCCAGGAGGCCGTGGAGGTCGCGCTTTCGGACGAGCCACCACCCGAGGACGACGGCGGCGCCGAAGGCGGCGGTGGCCGGGTGCCCCCCGGCCAGCATGCCGGCGAGGGCCAGGGCGAGCAGGGGCCCGCGCCCCTCGACGCCCGCCAGCGCCCAGGGCAGCCAGGCGAAGGTGGCGGCGTGGGGATGGAGCAGCCAGACGAAGGGGTAGGGCCCGGTGGCGGCGGCGGCCCCGGCGACGGCCGCCCCGCCCGGACTCGCCCCGAGGCGGCGGGCGAGGAGCCCCGCGCCCAGCGCGGTCCAGGCCAGCACCCAGGCGACGCCGAGGTCCTGGGCCGCATCCTCGGGCAGCAGGACGTGGGCCCAGGTCACCGGCGATCCGACCATGGACTGCCCGTCGGCGAGGAGCGGCGCCCCGGCGTAGAGGTCCGGGTTCCACAGGGGCGGGCGCCCGGCCCGCAGGGCGGCGACGACCCGCTCGCGCAGGGCGTCAAACTGCAGCGCCGGGTCCGAGAGCTGCGGGTGGCGCACCCGGCCGCCGGCAACGTCCTGGAAGGCCGGGTGGACGGTGAGGTGGTCGTCGGCGCTCACCACCCGCGGCCCGGGGATGGCGCCGGGAAACAGCAGGCAGGGCACGAGGATCAGGAGCAGGGCCCAGGCGGGGAGGCGGCGAGGCACGGGGGCATGTTGGCACGGTGCCGGCGGCGCTCGGCGACCGGCCCGCGCAGGCGCGGCATCCCGCCGCGTCATCGACGGGACCGATCCGCGCGGGAAGCCTCGGCTGGGCCGGCCTTTTCGTGGCGATGAGGCCGCCGGACTCCGCCCCTGCGGCAACGCCGGCCGGAGGCCGGTGCTCCTCCCGCCGGAGGCCGGCGCTCCTCCCGCCGGCGCTCCCGGGCGCGGCGGTGCAGGCGGGGCGGCGGTGGGTGCTGGCGCCGGGTGCGGGCGTTACGCGCGGGGCATGGGCGACGACGCGCGGAACCCTGGAGCCGAGCCGGACGGCCGTGTGCTCGGCGGCCGGTTCGAGCTGGTCGGCGTCCTGGGCACCGGAGCCCACGCCACCGTCCACCTCGCCCGCGACCGTCTCCGGGGCGAGGACGTGGCCCTGAAGCTCGTCCACCCGCACCTCGTCGACCAGCCCCGCGTCCGGGAGCGGCTTCGCCGCGAGGTCGCCGCGGCCTCCCGCGTCCAGCACGAGGCGGTGCTCGTCCCCCACGACCTGCACGAGCTGGACGGCACCCTGGCCCTGTCGATGCCGCTGCGCGCCGGCGGAACCCTGGCCGAGCGGGTCGCCGCCGAGGGGTCCTGGAGCGCCGCCGAGGTGGAGGTCCTCGCCCGGCGGCTGGCCGGGGCGCTGGCCGCCGCCCACGCCGAGGGGGTGCTGCACCGCGACATCAGCCCCTCGAACGTCCTCCTCGACGCCGGCGGGGCGGCGGGCGCGGTCCTCGCCGACTTCGGCATGGCCCACCTCGCCGGCGGCACGGCCACCGCGGGCACCGGCGTGCTCGGCACCGCCGGCTACGCCGCGCCCGAGGCCCTGCGCGGCGAGCGGGGCGACCCGCGATCGGACCTCTACGCCCTCGGCGCCGTGCTGCGCTTCGCCCTCACCGGCCGGGCGCCCTTCGGCTCCGGCGACCCGGTGGCGGTGCTG
>WGAH01000442.1 GCA_015489145.1 Deltaproteobacteria bacterium | reverse complement strand
CCGTGGAGGAGGGCGGGCGCCTCGACGTGGCCGGCGAGATCCCCCTGGCGGCGGGGGCGGAGCCCTCGCTGCGGCTCCGCGGGGAGGCGATTCCCGTGGCCCTGGTGGCCCGGCTGGTGGACGGGCTGTCGGAAGGTGTCGGGACGGCCTCGCTGGACCTCGCGGTGGAGGGGCGGCCCGAGGCGCCGAGGCTGCGGGGCGAGCTCCGGGCCGACGCGGCGGGCTTTCGGGTGGAGCCCCTCGACATCCGCGTCGAGAACGCCGATCTGGACGTGCGCTTCGACGGGGATCGCGCGGTGATCCGCCGCCTCGCCGGGCGGCTGCGGCCCACCTGGGCCCTCGACCTGCGGCGGGCCGGCACCTTTTCCGCGTCGGGCGAGGTGGCCCTGGACGGCCCGCGGCCCGGCGCGGTGGACCTCGCGGTCGAGGGCGAGTCGGCCTGGGTGATCGCCACGCCGAGCATGCAGCTCGCCGTGGACGCGGACCTGCGGGCGCGGGGGGACTGGCCGGCCCTGCGGGTGGACGGCGACCTCGCCCTCGCCGAGGGCAGCTTCGCCTTCGGCCGGGAGTGGTTCATGGAGGGCGCCGACCTGAGCCTGGACCCGTCGATTCGCGTGCACCGGCCGGGGGCGGAGGCGCGGGCCCCGGCGCCGCCCCCGCCCCCGCCGTGGGCGGCCTGGGACGTGGACCTCTCGGTGGACCTCGCTCGCCACCTCTCGCTCCAGGCCGAGATCCCGATGGAGGACCGGTTCGGCAGCCAGTTCAGCCGCCTGTCCACCCTCAGCCTGGACGCGGCCCTCGACGGCAGCGGGCTGCGCGCCGGCCTGCGGGGCGGGGAGCCCTTCCTGGAAGGGCGGGTCGAGGTGGTGCGCGGTCGCCTCGACCTGTTCGGGGTCGGCCTCGACATCGAGGAGGGCAGCACCCTGGCCTTTGCCGGCGACGACCCCACGAGCCCGATCCTCGACCTGCGCGCCTCCCGGGAGGCGCCGCCCTACGGCGCCGTCGAGGCGCGGGTGAGCGGCACCCCCACCGCCCCGGAGGTCGCCCTTCGATCCGACGCCTACTCCGACCCCTCCGACGTGGTGAGCCTGCTGCTGTTCGGGCGACCGGCCTCGGACCTCACGAGCCAGGAGGGCCAGGGCGGCGTGGACCTCCTCGGCGCCGCCCTCGGTGGCGTGGGCAGCTCCGTCGGCCGGGCGCTGGGCGCCTCGGTGGGCGGGCGCTTCGAGGTGGACGGCGACACCCTGCGCTGGGGCATGTCGCTGAGCGAGCGGGTCTTCCTCTCCTACCAGATCCGCACGAACCGCATCGACGACACCGAGAACATCAACGAGTGGGCCCTGGACTGGACCCTGCGCCGGCGCCTGCTCCTCCAGCTCTCCACCGGCGACCAGGGGGCCTCGGCGGCGGGGCTCTACTGGCGCTGGACCTTCTGATCGCGCGGGCGGGGCGCGGGCCGCAGCTCCAGCAGGGCGATCTCGGCGGGGCAGCCCCAGCGCAGCGGGGCGATGGACCAGCCGGCCCCGCGCGAGACGAACAGGTGGCTGCCGTCCTGCTCGTACCAGCCGGCGACGTAGGGGCCCGTCCCCCGGGGCACCCACAGGGCGCCGAGGCCGGGCACCCGCACCTGGCCGCCGTGGGAGTGGCCGGCGAGGACCAGGTGCACCCCGGGGCCGGCCAGCGCCGGGAAGATCGCCGGGGAGTGGGTGAGCACCACGGTGGGGCGGTCCTCGGCCCGGATCGCGGCGGGCAGCGCGGCGGCGAGGTCCGGGCGGCCGGCGAGGAGGTCGTCGGTGCCGACCACCCGCAGGGGCCCGGCCTCGGCGTGGCGGTTGTGGAGGAGGCGCACGCCGAAGCGCCCGAGGAGGGGTTCCCAGCGGGCGCGGTCCGCTCCGGCCCAGTACTCCCAGTTCCCCATCACCGCCCACCGCCCCAGGGGGGTGTCGGGCAGGGCGGCGAGCACCCGCTCCACCGCGGTGGGCTCCCAGCCGCGGGTCACGACGTCGCCGGTGATCGCGACGAGATCCGCCGTGCTTCGGGCGAGGGTGGCGGCCAGGGCCTCGGCCTCCTCGCCGTCCTCGCGCAGGTGCAGGTCCGTGAGGTGCAGGACGCGCACCGCCCGCATCCTGTCTCTTATACACATCTGACGCTG
>WGAH01000441.1 GCA_015489145.1 Deltaproteobacteria bacterium | reverse complement strand
GGGAGGGGGCGAGGAGCCGGCCTTCCCGGTCGGCCAGCAGGAAGCCCACCAGCCCGGCGCCGAGGCGCGGCTGGAGCGCCCCGGCGCGCAGGGGTCGCTCGACGATGGCCGAGCCCTGCAGGGTGCCCGGGGGCCAGCGCGTCGCCGCCGCGCCCGCCAGCACCAGCTCCCAGCCCCGCCCGGGCAGGCGCGGCAGGTGCAGCTCGCCGCCGATGGCCGTCCCGCCGGCGTCGCCCGCCGACACGCCGAGCCAGCCGCCGCCCCCGCCGAGGCGCAGGCGGTCCCGGCGCACGATGCGGTCGACCTCCAGCGCCTGGCCCTCGCGCAGGCGCAGGCGGGCGCGGGCCACCACCCGCTCGCGATCCGGGGTGCGGATCTCGACCCGGTGCCGGCCGGGGCCCACGGGCACCAGCCCCGGCAGCACGCCCTTGTCCTGGCCGTCCACCGCCACCCGGTAGCCGTCCCAGCGCGCGCGCCACGAGCCGAGGGTCGCCGCCCGGGCCTCCCCCCGCCGCCCGGTGAGCACGATGGGGTCCACGCCGAGGATTTCGGCCCGGGCGTAGGGCCGCTGGGCGCCGCCGGTGTAGGACCAGGTGCGCCGCCGGGCCTGGTCGTGGGCCTCGGTGACGGTGACCGCCCCGTCGCCGTCCAGGTCGCCGTCGGCCAGCGCCTCCAGGAAGAAGGCGGTGTAGATGTCGTGGCCGAGGGCGTCGCTCTCGCGGGCCGTCTCGTTCCAGGCGCAGACGCCGATGAGCACGGTCGCCTCGGAGACCTGCCGCAGCGGGGGCACCGGCGGCGGGCCCTTCGCGCGCGCCAGCTCGTCCGCGACCTCGGCGGGAAGCGCGCTCTTGCCCTGCCCCGAGTGACAGCTCGCCAGCACCAGCACCTTGCGCTTCGAGGGCAGGCGGTCGAGCCAGCCGAGCACCTCGGCCTGGGACAGCGCCGTGCCCGGCAGGTCGGCGAGGCGGCTGTCCGACAGGAGCAGGTACTGCCGCCAGGCGCCCCGGCCGTCCCGGGCGAGGCTGCCGTGGGTCGAGAAGTAGACGAAGACCGTGTCCTCCGGCGAGCGGCTCTCGGCCTCGAGCCGGGCCATCGCCCGGCGCACCGCCGCGAGCCGGGTGACGTTGGGCGCCGTGAGCGTCCAGACGCGGTCGAAGGCCCCCCGGGCCGGGTCCTCGAGCACGGCGGCCAGGGCCCGGGCGTCGTCGTCGGCCCAGGCGAGGTCGGGCACCGCCTCGTCGGCGAAGTCCTCGGGCCCCACGAGCAGCGCCAGCCGCCGCCCCCGGAACAGCTCGTCGGCCCGCCCGGCGTCGACGCGCTCGGCGGGCACCCGCACCGGCCCGGCCCGCGCCGGCCCGGCGACCAGGGCGAGGAGCAGCGCCAGGAGCGCGGCGATCACGGGGCGATCTCCAGGGTGAGGGAGGCGAGGCCGAAGCCCGGCGGCCGGCGGCCCGCCCGCCAGGGGTCGAGGATGGCCGAGACGGGGTCGTCCACCGGCGGCCCGGCGGCGGCCACCAGGCGCAGCGGCCCCGGAACGTCGTCGAGGGCCAGGGCCACCCAGGCGCCGCCCTCGACGAGCTGCCGCGCCCCGGCGGGCTCGACCGCCGCCGCCCCGGTCGGCGCGAGGAGCGTGGCCCGGCCCCGCCCGTCCACCGCGAACAGGTAGCGGGCCGCGGGGCGGTCGGCGGCGATCTCGAAGATCAGCGTCTCGTCGCGGGGCACCGCGTCGCCGTCCCGCAGGCGGCCGGCGAGATCGAAGCCGCCCTTCTCCATGTGGCCGGCGACGACGCGCAGCTCGACCCCCGGCGCCGCGGCTTCCCCCGTCGCCTTGACCCGCTCCGCCGGCCCGCCCCCGGGGCGCGGCCGCACCGCCAGCAGCAGCGCGGCGGCCAGGGCCAGCCCCACGCCCCAGGCCGGCAGCCGTCGCCGCGTCCGGGGCAGCGCCGCCTCGACCCGGGGCCACAGGTCCGCCGGCGGCTCGGCGGGAGCGGCCTCCTCGGCGGCGACCAGGCGGGCCAGGGTGTCGAGGTCCGGTCCCTCCCGCTCCAGCAGCGCCGCGCAGCGCTCGCACCCCCCCTGGAGGTGCGCGAGCAGCGCCCGCGACCGCGCGGCGGGCAGGCTGCCGTCGAGCAGCGCCTCCAGGGCGCGACGGTCGAGGTGGGTCATGACAGCTCCTCCGCGGCTTCGAGCAGGCGCTCGAGCATGTGGGCGCGGGCCCAGGCCCGGAAGCGGTACAGGCGCGAGGTGACGGCGGTGCGCGAGATGCCCAGGCGCTCGGCGATCTCGAGGGTGCCGTGCGGGGGCTCGGTGTAGAACAGCCGTGCCGCCTCGCGCAGCCCGGGGTCGGGGCAGGCGGCGATCACCTCGCGCACGATGGCGGCCGGGACCTCGCTGCGGCCGCCGTCGAGGCGGGGCTGCCGCGCCAGCGCGACGACGCCCTCGCGCTCGCGCCGCCGGCGCTCGGCGTGGCGCAGGCAGGTGCGCCGGGTGATCGTCCGCAGCCAGCCGGGAAAGGCGGCCGGCTCCTCGAGCTGGTCGAGGTGGGCGAAGGCGTGGGCGAAGGCCTCCTGGGCGAGGTCGGCGGCCAGGGCCTCGTCGCCGCGGGCGAAGGCGCGGCAGGAGCCCCACACCGCCGCCGCGTGGCGCTCGTAGAGGGCGCGGGCCGCCGCCGCGTCGCCGCGCCGCGCCCGCCGCACCAGGCCGGCGACGGTGGGCTCGGGGCTCACGCGGGAACTCCCGCGGCGGGACTGGGGCGTGGCACGCCGGGCACTCCTCGGGCGGGCGATCCGCCCGGGATCGAGGCTAACCCCCGACAGGGCGCTTCCCGGCACCTACATCCTCACCGACAGGCCGAGGCCGGCGTCCCACCAGCCCGCGGCGCCCCCGGCGCCGGCCTGCACCCGGTCGAGGCGCCCGGACAGGCACAGCCCCCAGAACAACAGCCAGTCCGCCCGCAGGCCGGCCCGGCCGACGAGGCCCGCCGGGGCCGCGCCGAGGCGCCACCCCGGGGGCGGGGCGTCCCCGGCGGCGAGCACGACCTCGGGCAGGGCCGTCACCCCGACCCGCCACCACGGGCCGTCCACCGCGTCGAGGCGGGGGCCGGCGGCGCCTCCCCAGGCCGCCGGCCCCACCCGCCCGGCCTCGGCCCGGAGCGCGAGGCGGCGCGTCAGCCCGTAGTCGAGGTGGCCGCGCAGCGAGGTCGCGGCGCGCGCCCCGGGGCCGGTCGCCCCGAGGGTGAGGCCGGCGAAGGCGCGCCCGGGATCGGCCCGCGCGGGGGAGAGGGCGGCGAGGAGCAGGAAGGATGCGGCGATCATGGGGCCTCCTCCGGGATGGCCTCGGTCGGGAGCGGTTCGTCGGGGAGCACCGCCGCGCCGCCGCGCAGGGCGAAGGCGCAGGTGCCGCCGCGCGCCGGGCGGTGGTGGCGGCATCCGGCGTGGGGACAGCGCAGTCGCGGCGCCGGGCGCGGGTCCCGGGCGGCCTCGGCGGGCAGGGAGGCGAGGAGCAGGGCGGCGCAGCCGGCGCCGATGAAGGCTCGGCGGTTCATCGTCGGGTCCTCCCGGGCGGAGTCGGCGGGTCGGAGCGCAGCAGGGCCCGCAGGGGGGAGACGCGCGCCCCGGCCTGTTCGAGGAAGGCCGGCGCGTCCACCTCCCGGCCGAGGACCCGGCCCCGGACGCGCGCGCCGCCGGCCCAGAAGGGCGCCGGGAAGCCCCAGAGCTCCTGCTCCTCGGCCACGGCCTCGACCGTCAGCGCCAGCTCCGGACCCTCGACGCGCCAGGCCACCGGCCAGGTCGCCCCGCTGCGGCGGCTGCGCCAGGTGCGCGTGGGCTCCAGCTTCATCGCCCGCACCGGCAGCGGCACCGCCTCGCCGCCCTCGGGTCGGAGCCAGCCGAGCGAGCCCGCCACCCCGCGCATCCCGTCGGCGTGAAGCCAGGCCAGCGCCAGCTCGCCCACGCCGGGCAGGTCGGCGGAAATCCAGGTGAAGCCGTCCAGCCCGGGGTCGTAGAGGCGTCCCCACTGGTGCTTGTAGAAGCCGCTCCCCTCGAGCCAGCGGGTTCGCCCGCGCTCCCGCCAGCGTCCGCGCACCGCCATGCCCTCCATCTGCGCCCAGAGGTGGGCGCTGCCGGGCACCAGCTCGACCCGCCCGCCCTCGCCGGGCAGGGTCGGGCTCCGCGTGGGCTCGAAGCGGAGGTCGAGGCGGTGGGGGCCCGCGCGCACGGCGAGCACCGCCGCGCCGCCCTCCCAGCGCAGCCGCCAGTCGCCGTGCCGGAGGTCCAGGCCCGCCCCGCCGCTCCCGGCGGCGAAGGTGTCGGGGAAGGCCGTCCGGTCGGCCGTCCAGGTGCGCCCGCCCGCCCGGATCGCGACCCAGGCCACCCGCAGCGGGTCGACGAGGGGCGCGACGGGAAGGCCGGCCACGCGGTCGTTTCGGGTGCGCTCCACCAGGAAGGCCGCGAAGACGCCGACCTCCTCGCCGGTCGCCGGCTCCGCGAGCGCGGCGTGGAGGTGCCACCACTCGGTCTGCGCCGCCGGGTGCGGGGCGTGGTCGGCGGGGAGCTCGACGGCGGCCCCCGGCGGGATGGGCGCCAGCGCGGGGTGCCGGCAGGCGAGCGCCCCGGCGACGAGGGCGGCCCGCCTCATGCCGGCCTCCCGGCCCGGGCGAGGCGCGCGCCGCCGGGCCGCCACGCTCCCGCCCGCAGGTCCGCCAGCAGCAGGGCCGCCGCCTCCCGCCCGGAGCGCACAGCGTTCTCCATGCAGGGAAAGTCCAGCTCGGAGCGCACCCAGTCGCCGGCCAGGTAGAGCCCGGGCACCGGCGTGCGCGGGCGGGGCTTGAAGGCCAGCGATCCCGGCTCGCAGTTCCAGTAGCGCGAGGAGGGCGCCCGCCCGCGCACGACGGCGAAGTCGATCACCCCGGCGCGGTCGAGCCCCTCGAAACCCTCCAGCCGCCGGGCCGCCGCCAGCGCCCGGTCGAGCAGGGCCTCGTCGGACCAGTCCTCGAAGCAGGTCTCCTGGCCGACGAAGTGCAGGCAGGCCCCGAGCGCCGGGTCGTCGCGGTACTCGGGGTAGTTGGGCTTGTTGTCGACCACGTAGCCGAGAGGGGCGGGCAGGCCCATCGCCACCGTGCGGTGGCGCGGGCGCATCGTCGCCCGGTGCCAGACGTGCAGGCCCAGCGGCGCCGTGTCGCTGAGCCGGTCGAGGTTCGCGAAGGGGCGCAGGGCCCGCAGCGCCGGGTCGGCCGCCGCCACCTCGGCCAGGGCCCCGGGGGGCAGGGTGAGGATCGCCGCGTCCGCCGGCTCGGTGCGCCGGGTGCCCGGCACGGTGGGCGCCGGTCGGGCGTTGCCCTCGCCCGGGGCGTGGGGGGCCGGCGCGGCGAAGTCCAGCCCCCGCAGGCCCCCGGCGTCCCAGCGCAGGCCGACGAGCTTGCGAAGGCGCTCCACCCGCCCGCCGAGGGCCTGGATGCGGGCGGCCACCGGCTCCCACCAGGTCGCCGACATCCCCCCGGCGGGCACGCGCGTCGTCGCCGTCTCGTAGTCGCGGCCGGCGGCGACGATGGCCTTGAGCATCGCGTAGGCCGAGGCCTCGCCGGGCCAGTTGAGCTGGGCGTCGCGGCTCGCCCGCAGCAGGGCGCTGCGGAACAGGCTCGGGGGGATGCCGCGCTCGAGCGCCCAGGCGGTGAAGCAGAGGTCGTCCCAGGACTCCGGCACGCCCCGGGCGAGCACCTCGGCCATGGCGCGGGCGAAGAACGCGGCGAATCCGGCTTTCTCGGCGGCGTCCCACCCGCCGTAGCGCAGCCCGTCGGCGAGGGTGGCCAGCGAGCCCGGGCCGAGGTGCAGCGGGTGGCTGGCGCCGTCGCGCTCCTCCCAGACGAGGTAGCGCCCCCCGGTGGAGACGCTGGTGGCGTCGAGGTCCACGCCGGCCCGGCCGAGCAGCGCCCGCATCTCCCGGTAGAAGCCCATGACGACGTGCTGGCCGTGCTCGAGGGTGCGGCCGTCGGCGGTGCGCCAGGAGCAGGCCTTGCCCCCGAGGATGTGGCCGAGGGTGAGCAGCCGCACGTCGAGGCCGGGGGGGCCGCGGTCGAGGAGGGCCTCGACGTGCGGCTGCTCACCCTCGGCCACATCCTCGGG
>WGAH01000440.1 GCA_015489145.1 Deltaproteobacteria bacterium | reverse complement strand
GTCCCGGTGTCGAGGGCGCCGCGCCGGTGCAGCGGCAGCCGGGCCACCGCCTCGCCGGGCTTCGCGGCGGCCCCGCCGGCCAGGGCCGCGCGCACCGCGCTCCAGGCCGCCACCCCGGACGCCCAGCCGCCGCCGGTGGCCGCGCGACCCTCGGCGAGGGCCGACCAGGCCGCCAGCGCCTCGTGCTCGCCCGCCGGGGCGGGAGCGGTGCCCGCGTCGAGGAGCATGCGCCGCGCCGCCACCTCCCCGCGAAGCGCCGCCGAGGGCTCCTCCACCGCCAGCGCGGCCCGGAGCAGCGAGGCCGCCGCCCGGGGATCCTCGCCGGCCAGGCGATCCTCCAGCGCCAGGCGGGTCGCCAGCCGGAGCACCGGGTCGCCCGCCGCGTCGGCGTCGGCCACCGCCCCCCGGAGGAGCTCGCCGGCGGCGGCACCGCCGAGCCGGCCGAGCTCCAGGGCCACCCAGGCCCGGCCGCCGGCATCGAGGCCGTCGCCCGCCGGCGGGAGGAGGGTCGCCGCCTCGTCGAGGCGGCCCCGCAGGCCGAGGGCGAGGGCGCGCAGGGCCTGGCCGCGGGCATCGCCGGCGGCGGCGGCGCGCTCCTCGACCGCCGCGGCATCGCCGAGCATCGCCGCCGCCCGCCCGGCGAGCCAGGCGGCCTCGGGGGTGGCGGGCTCCACCGCGCCGGCGAGCTCGAGGGCCCGGGCCGCCTCCCCCGCCGCCAGGGCCGCCTCGCCGACGGCCAGCGCCGCCGCCGCCGGCGCCGCGCCGAGGTCCCGCAGCCCCTTCCACGCCTCCTCGCCGGCCTTCAGGGCCTCGTCGGGGCGCCGGGCCCGGCGCCAGGCCGCGAGTTCCGCCGCCAGGGCCGTCTCGAAGCCCTCCCCGTCGAAGCGCTCCAGCGCCGCCCGCCGGGTGTCGGCGGCCCAGGCCGCGACGTCCTCGGGGCCGGCCAGCTCCGGGGCGCCCGCCACCAGCGCCAGGCGGGCGAGCCCGGCCCGCAGCCGGGCCTCGGCCTCGCCGCTGGCCACGGCCTTGTCGAACTCCGCCAGCGCCGCCTTCGGGTCGCCGAGGGCGGCCCAGACCTCGCCCCGGAGGAGGGCGGCCCGCCAGTGGCTCACCTTCTCCGCCCCGGGGGCCCACTTCCTCGCCTCTCGCGGCGTCCCGGCGGTGGCGAAGCGCACGAGGTCGTTGGCCACGCCCGGGGCGTCGCCGGAGGGCTCCACCTCGGCGCCCGCCCGGGCCGCCGCCGCCTCGAGGGCGAGGGCCGCGTCCGGCGCCGCCGCCTCGGCCTTGCGCGCCGCCGCCAGGGCGACCTCCGGCTGCCCGACGGCCAGGGCCAGCTCGGCCCTCAGGGCCTGGTGGCGCGCCACCTGCCCCCCGATGGCCTCGTCGGCGTCGAGGCGGGCGAGGAGGTCGGCGGCCTGGCCGGCGGCGACGGCCTCCTGGCCGAGGAGGGCCCACAGGCGGGCGTCGTCGGGGTGCTCGGCGAGGAGCGCCTCGGCCCCCTTCAGCGCCGCCGCGTGGTCGCCGCTCAGGGCCGCCCGACCGAGGTCGCGCACCTGGTCGTCGAAGGAGGGGGCCGGCGGCTGGGCCGGGGCCTGGGGCGCCGGAGGCGCCTCGACCGGGGGCGGCGGCGCGGCGGATTCGCCACCCGGGTCACACGCGGCGAGGAGCAGCAGCAAGCCTGCGACGACGGCCATCTCGACCTCCTGGAGCGCCTGAGGTGTACCACAGGTGCCCCCGGCGAGGCCAACCCCCGCCCGGGCGGCGCCGCGGCGGGGACGCGGCTCAGCGACAGGCGCGCTGGCCGCCCTCGAAGCAGGTGAAGGTGTGGGCGCCGCTCACGGGCACCATCACGATGAGGCGCTCGGTGCCGCGGTAGCCCGTGACCCGGCACGGGCCGCGGCCGGCCTCGTCGATCACCACGGGGGGCGGGCCGTCCCCGCGGCCGACGTGGCAGTGCACGACCAGGCGCTCCACCGCCGGGTCGGCCGACTGGAACTCCACCCGGAACCGCTCCGGCGCGACGGGCCGGCTGGCGACCGCCACGCTGCCCGAGCTTCCCGTGGCCTCGTCCACCTGCACCTCGCCCGGCGCCTCCGCGGCCGTCGGGGTGCCGGAGCCGCCGCCCTCGGCGCTCCGGGCCGCGGCGGTCCCGGCGGGCTCGGTGTCGCTCGGGGCCGTCCCGGTCGGCGCGGGTTCCTTCGGCGCGATGCGCGGCGCGACCGGCTCCTCGGCGGCGGGGGCCGCGGGCTTCCGCGATCCGCCGCGCTTCGCGGACCGGGCGCCGCCGGAGCGACGCGACGAGGCGGAGGTTTGCGAGCCTCCCGAGCGGCCCGTCCCCTTCACCGCGGCGGTCGGCTTCGCCTCGGGCGCCGCCGCCGGTTCCGCCCCGGCCGGCTCCGCCCCGGCCTCCGGCGCCGCCGGTTCCTCGCCTTCCGCGGGGGCGGTCGGAGCCGCCTCCGCGTCCGCGGCCTCCGCGCCGGCCGCCTCCCCGCCGGCGACCCCTTCGGGCGGAGCCTCCGGCTCGCCGGCGGGCGGAACGGGCGCGTCGGCGGGCGCGGCCTCCCGGGCCGCCCCGGCGGTCGGCGCCACCTCCGCCGCCGGCTCCCGGTGGCTGAACCACCAGCCCAGGCCGGCGACGCCCCCGACGAGGACCAGGAGCGCCGCCGCGCCGAGCACCCACGGCGTCCGCGTCGGCGGGGCCGCGTCCCGCCCGAGGCGCACCGCGTCGGGGGACTCGCCCACGGCCACCCCGACCCGGGACACCGGGGCCTCCGGTTCCTCGCCGGGGGACGGGCCGGCCGGGGCCTCGGCGCCGGGCTCGGCGACGCGGGGCTCCAGGCGGACGGTGCGCTCCTCGGGCTCCTCCGGCGGCGGGGCGGCTGGCGGCGCCTCGACCGGAGCGGCGGTCCCGATGAGGACGGTGCGCTCCTCGGGCTCCTCCGGCGGCTCGACCGGCGCGGGCGTCGCCGGGCCGGCGCTCCCGACGAGGACGGTGCGCTCTTCGGGCGCCCCTTCGCCGGGGGCCGCGCCGAGCGGGCCCGGGGCCCCGGGCGCCGGCGTCGAGGCGGGGAGTTCCACGGGCTTCACCGGCTCGGTGGCGGCCTCGACCGGCCGCGCCGAGCGGGCGGCGGGCGGCGCCACCAGCGGGGTCTCCTGGGTGTCGGCCGGCGGGAGCGGCGCGGCGGCGGGCACGGGCGAGGTCGCCGAGGGGTCCGGCGCCACCGGGATGATCGCCGGCCCCTTCAGGCGCTCGACCAGGCCCGGGATCGCGCCGGAGGCCCAGGTGCGAAGGCCCGGTCCCCGCAGCTCCCGGGCGAAGCCGTCGAGCTCGTCGGCCAGGGCCAGCGGAACGGGGCGCTCGCCGGGATCGTGCGCCAGGCAGCGCCGCACCAGGGCGACGAGCTCCGGGGGCACCGGCTCGCCGGGCCGGGCGAGCACCCGGATGCGGGCGCGGCGCACCGTCGCCTCGTGCCGCTTCGGGTCGGGGGAGGCCGGGGCCG
Source organism: Deltaproteobacteria bacterium (assembly GCA_015489145.1). Lineage (GTDB taxonomy): Bacteria > Myxococcota_A > UBA796 > UBA796 > UBA2385 > S143-5. The sequence continues at coordinate 1,961 of WGAH01000440.1, read as the reverse complement.
GCGGCTCGGCCGTGAGCAGCTCGACGAGCAGGGCGCCGAGGGCGTAGCCCAGGGCGGGCTCCGCCTCGCCGCCCTCGGGGGCCCCGTAGCCTTCCGGGGCGGGCGGGGCCGGCGCCTCCGCCCGGCAGGCGACGAAGCCGGCGAGCTTGAGCCGGCCCCCGGCGTCGACGAGGATGTCGACGGGCCGCACCCCCGGGTGGGTCACCCGCACCTCGTCGTCGGGGGCGCCCCCCCGCGCCGAGGCGAGGGTCCGGGCGACCTGGGAGACCACCGCGAGCACGACGCCCACCGGCAGGCCCCGCCCCTCGTCCTTGAGGATGCGGGCGGCCGTGGCCAGGCTCACCCCGCCGAAGAACTCGTGGATGCTGACCAGCCGCCCGTTGGCCGCGTGGGCGTGGACGAGGCGGAGCACGCCCGGGTCCCGGATGCGCGCCAGCGCCCGGGAGAACCGGCGGGCGTCGAGGCCGTCGAGGGTGGCGGCGGCTTCCCCGCCCACCCGGACCAGCACGCGCTCGATCGTCCCGTCGAGGCGGACGAGCTCGCCCGTGCGCGCGTCCTCGCACCACGCCGGCCACGGTCCGCCGATCTTGATCTTGATCTTGGCCACGGCACCACCTCGCGCGGACGTTAGCACGCCAGCGCCGAGCCGCCGAGGACGCGGGCCGCCGCCGACGGGCCGGGCCTACCGCGGGCGGGCCGAGTCGGATACCCCTCTCCCGGTGCTCCGCCGCGAGGCGCGGCGTCGCCCCTCTCCACCAGGCCAGCCCGGCCCGGCCGAGCACAGCCCGCCCCCGCGCGGGTCACGGGACGGGCACGGGGTGCAACCAGGATGCCCGAACAGCGCGATCGCTCCGAAGGCGAGCCCACCCGATCCGAATCCGCCACCGTCGTCGAGGTGGTCGACCCCACCGGCGAGGTGGTCTTTCGCGCCGACGGCGGGGAGCCCCCCGGCGACGAGACCGCCCTCGCCCCCGACGAGGAGGACGGCGCCCCCGCCGAGGCTGCCGAGGCCGCCGACAAGGGCCCCCAGCTCCCGGTGCCCGCGCGCACCGGCACCGCCGTCGCCCGGCGCGACGACCTGCTCGGCTACTACCTCGCCGAGGTCCGCAAGTACCCGCTCCTCGACCCGGAAGAAGAACACGCCCTCGCCGTCCGCTACGCCGAGACCGGCGATCCCGAGGCCGCCCACCGCCTCGTGACCGCGAACCTGCGGCTCGTCGTCAAGCTCGCCTTCCAGTACCACCGGCAGTGGTCCAACGTCCTCGACCTGATCCAGGAGGGCAACGTCGGCCTCGTCGAGGCCCTGAGCCGCTACGACCCGTACCGGGGGGTGCGCTTCTCGTCCTACGCCCAGTACTGGATCCGGGCGATGATCCTCCGGTTCCTCATGGACAACTACCGGATGGTGCGCCTGGGCTCCACCCGCCACGGCCGCAAGCTGTTCTTCCAGCTCCAGAAGGAGCGCGACCGCCTCGCCCGCGAGGGCATCCAGCCCTCGACGGCGGCGCTGGCCGAGGCCCTCGACGTGCCCGAAAAGGAAGTCATCGACGTCGACCGCCTGCTGAGCGCGCCCGCCCTGTCGCTGCACGCGCCCACCGGCGGCCCCGACGGCCGGCCCCTGGCCGAGGTGGTCGAGGACGACCGCATCCAGAGCCCCGAGACCACCGTGTCCCGCACCGAGCTGGGCAGCCTGGTGAAGGACGCCCTCTCCCGCTTCGCCGAGACGATCACCGACCCCCGCGACCGGGCGATCTGGACCGACCGCCTCACCTCGCAGGACCCGGTGAGCCTCGCCGAGCTCGGCCAGCGCCGCCGTCGAGGGCTGGATGCCCTCGCGGGCGAGGCGGTCGCGCTCCTTTTGGAGCTGGAAGAACAGCTTGCGGCCGTGGCGGGTGGAGCCCAGGCGCACCATCCGGTAGTTGTCCATGAGGAACCGGAGGATCATCGCCCGGATCCAGTAC
>WGAH01000439.1 GCA_015489145.1 Deltaproteobacteria bacterium | reverse complement strand
CCCCCACCACCAGCCGCCGCCGGCCCCGTCGAAGGCCAGCTCGGTGCTGGCCCCGCCGGCGCGCACGCTGAGCAGGTAGCCGGCGGCGGGCTCCTCGGGGGTGAAGCGCACCGCGAAGCGACCGTCGGTGACCGGCACCTCGAATTCCTGCTCGCGCACCCGCCGCAGGGAGCGGTCGCGGCGCTCGTCGTCCTCCCACCACCAGCCGAACTCCTCCTCCAGCCGGTCGACGCGCACGGCCACCCGGTCGGGGCCGCCGTCGGCCGGCGCGCCGTTCCAGTCGACGACGATGCCGTCCACGGCGATCTCCTGGCCGGGGGTGGCCGTCTCGCCGGAGGCCCGGAGGCCGAGGTAGAAGCGCGCCGGGTGGACCGGGGCCTCGACGCGGGCCTGGGTGGAGCGGCCGCTGTCGCCCTCGAAGACGAGGACGGTGGCGACGAGGCGGGAGGCGCCGGCCCAGCCGCCGGACCGCGCCGCCGCCGGGCACGCGACCCGCCCACGCCCGTCGTCGTCGAGGCGGCCGGTGACCGCGCCGAGGTCGAGGCGGCGCACCGGCGGGTCGAGGGACTCGGCGCGCCCGAAGTGCCAGCCCTCCCGCCCCGGCGGGGTGAAGGCGCCGGGCTCCAGGGCGCAGTCCACCTCGAAGCGGGCGCCGGAGGGGGTGCCCCCAAACAGCCAGCGGGCGGCGAGATCCACGGGCACCGGGTCGCCGAAGACGAAGCCGGCGCCGGCATCCTCGACGGTGGCCTCCACCGCCATGCGCTCGGGGACGAACTCCTCGACCGAGAAGCGCGCGGTGGCGACCGGCTTGTCGGCCACCCGCGCCTCCAGCCGGTAGCGGCCGGTGGTGGCGAAGTCGCCAAACGGCAGGTCGCGGGCGAGCATCCCCACGGCGTCGGTCTCGGCGCTGAGCCGCCGCAGCTCGCGGCCCCGGGGGTCGAACAGCGACAGCACCACCGGCAGGCCCTCGGCGGCCCGCCCCTCGCGGTCGCGCACCAGGGCCGCGAGGTGGACCGCCTCGCCGGGGCGGTAGACGCCGCGGTCGGTCCAGGCGGCGGCGAGGTAGGGCGAGGCGTCCGCGTCGTGCCAGGGGCGGCCGCCGGCCTCGCCGGGCTCCTGCTCGGGGCGCACCCGCACCTCGTCGAAGGCGAGGTAGCTCAGGTCCTCGCCCTTGCGGGCGATCACGGCGATGGGCGGCGTGTCGTCGGGGTCGTCGGACCGGGGGCGCAGCAGGCAGGTGCCGTCGACGTCGGTGCGGCAGGTCGCCAGGGCGGTGCCGCTCGGCCGCACCAGGCGCAGGTCCACCCCGGGCACCGGCGCGCCGTCCTCGGCGGACAGGGCCCAGACCCGCACCGCCGGGGCCTCGCCGGCCTGCTCGCGCTTGGCGACCAGCTCGAGGTCGGTGCGGAGCAGCCGGGTCGCCGCCGACACGTCGGCCTCGTCGGCGTCCAGGCGCAGCTCGTAGACGCCGGGGCCGAGGTCGGGCACCCGCTCGGCCAGGTCGAGCCAGGTCGTCTCGTCGGCGTCCGGCGCGCCGTCCAGGCGGATCGCCTCGGTGTGGACCACGTCGGAGTCGCGGGCGTCGGCGGCCTCGTCGCCGGCGATCCAGTAGACGAGGTTCTCGGGGGGCACCCGGCGCACGGTGAGGGTGGCGCGCTCGACGTTGCGGTGCTCGACGGCCAGGCGCTTCCAGGCGGACCGCGGCACGTAGCGGCCGCGGGTGGCGAAGGCGAGGGCCGGGCTGCGGTGGGGCACCTCGAAGTCGGCCTCGAAGGTCTCGCCGAGCACCCCGCCGTCGACGGTGGTCGCCCCGGCGTCGATGCGCAGGTGCAGGCTCCCGGGGGCGATGTCGCCGAAGACGCGGAACCCGCCCGGCCCCTCGGCCACCGACACCGCCGAGGCCGGGCTGAGGTGCACCGCCTGCTCGGCGGAGGCCTCGGTGAGCAGGCAGCGGTCGCTCAGGGTGTAGCCGTCGTAGCTGTCCGGGTCCCAGACCCAGCGCTCGCCGCCGGCGGCCTCGTCGGTGCAGAACACGTCCAGGTAGAAGCCCCGGGCCCCCTCGCGGACGCTGGCGGCGAGGACGCGCACCGGGCGGCCGGCGGCGAGGTCGAGGGCGGCGCGGCCGGCCGGGGCCTTCCAGGCGCCGTCCGCCGCCCAGGGCACGCCGGCGCGCAGGTCGAGCTCCAGGTGGGCATCGCCGGCCAGGCGCCGGTCGGCGAGGGTGGCGACCACCTCCCGCGGGCGCGGGCCGGCGCGCCAGCCGCGGGCGCTCACCGGCTGCCCGTCGACGAGAAAACGCGCCCGGGCGGCCACGGCCTCGGGCTCGACGGCGGCCGAGAAGACGACGCCGACCTCGACCCGGCCCTCGGCCCGGTCCCGCAGGGCGAGGCGGAGCAGGGCCAGGGGCGGGGTCTCGAGGTCCAGGGTCCAGGGGGCGTCCTCCGGCGGGCGAAGGACGGCGCCCTCCCCATCGCTCACCGCGTCGAGGCGCAGGGCGTAGCGGGTACCCGGGGCGAAGCCCGTCGCCGGCACGAAGGCGAGGGCGTCCCGGGCGCGCACCACCAGGCGCCCCTCCACCGGCGGGTCGACGGCGAGCGCCGTGCCCTCCGGGGCGTCGAGGCCCACCAGCTCGGCGGGGAACACCGGCCGCGACAGGCGAATCGCCACCTCCGAGGGCACCTCGCCGGCCCCGGCGACGGCGCGCAGCACCGCCCGGAGCGGGGCCTCCGCCTCCGGGGCTCCCTCCGCGGCCGGTTCTTCAGTCGAAACGGCCTCCTCCGAGGGCGTCCCGGCCGGCTGGCCGCAGCCCGCCGCCATCGCCACCGCCAGCCCCCAGCGCGCCGCCGCCTTCCGCCAGTCCATGCCGACCTCCTCGTGGGCGTCCGCCCGCACTCCGAAGCAAGAGCCGTGCCGCGGCGCGCGCGCCGATCCCCCCGAGCCTACCCCGGGGACCGCGCCGGCGGGGCGGCGGCGCGCAACGGAGGAGCGACGGCGCGCAACCGGGAATCGCGCGGGATGCGCCGACCTTGGAGGGCCGGCCTCCGGCCGGCATCGCCAGGTCGGGAGGGCACGACGCGCGCCGGAGGAGCGGCGGCCCGCGGCCGGCATTCGTGACGGGGCGATCACCGCTCCAGAAGCGCAATTCCGGGGCCGGTTGATGACAAGCCCCCCGAATCTGCTAGCCCCGCGGAACAAGCCCCCTCTGGATGCTAGCCCTTCGGCCCCGTCCGGCCTCGATCGGGCCCTCGCCTGGATTCACCCGACGGTAAAACCTTGGTTTTCAGGCCCTCCATGGTGCCCCCCCTAGCAACATGAGGGGGGTTGTTTCCAGGGCCTGGCATGGGGGAGGGGCTTGTCGACAAGCCCCTCCCAGGTGAACGCCCGGCGGCGGTCGGCGGTGGGGGACGGGCGGCGCACGGGACGAGCGCCGGCGTCCGGCCCAGCTTCGAGGGTGGGCGCCCGGGCCACGGGCGGGTCGGTTCGTCGACGGGGCCGGCCGCCGCGAGCCCCCGAGGGCCGTTCCCCGGGGGACCGGGTCGGCCCGGACGCGCGACGAAGGGGCCCCGACGCCGAGGGTGGGCGGCGCGTCGGGGCCCCGCGCCCCGGCCGCGTCGGCCCCCTCAGGGCGCGCCCGAGCGACGGCGCAGCCACCAGGCCAGGCTCGCGAACAGGCCGAAGACCAGGGGCACCGCCGGGGCGGCGTCCAGGGCGAGGACCTGCCGCTCCCCCACCCGCCGCGCCGCGGTCGCCGTACAGGGCGGCAAGCGCCTGGAGGAAGGCGGTGTCGGGGGCGATCTCGGCCAGCTCCGGGTCGCGGCTGCTCACGGCGAAGACCGTCTCGGCCTCGTCGCCGGCCCCGGAGCCCGCCCGGACGTGGACCCGCCAGGCCCCCTCGGCGTCGGGGCGCAGGGTCCAGCTCGCCTCGCCGGCGGCGTCGGTGGTGAGCTCGAAGCGCCGCTCCTCGCCGTCGGGAGCCACGGCCCGCCCGCGCACGGTCACGCCCTCCCGGGGCTGGTAGCCGGCGTCCCGCACCCGCACGACCAGCCGCACCTCGTCGCCGAGGAGCACGTTCTCGCGCGAGGGGGCCACCTGCACGCGCCGGTCCTCCGGGTCGGCCACCAGCCAGCGCATCGCGTTCTTCCAGAAGCGCAGGTAGGCCTGGTTGCCCTTGCCGACGGCGGCCTGGGAGAACGACCACCGCCAGGAGGCGTCGACGGTGAGCGCCATCGTGCGCCCGCGCCCGACCTCGCGCACCGCCAGCACGGGCTCGGGCTCGCCGCCGGGGGTCCTGAGGCTCGGGTGCTCGAGCAGCACCGCCGCCCCCGGGGCCGGGCCGAGGGTGAGGTTGAGGCCGTCCATCTCCGGCAGGCTCGCCCACAGGGCGGCGTCCTCGGCGGCCTCGCCCAGCAGCCGGGTGATCGGGTGGGCGGCCCCGGCCTCGGTGAGCGCCGGCCGGAAGGGCGTCTCGTCGGCCTTGGGCGCCGTCACCCCCAGGCGCACGGGCAGCACCTCGGCCAGCGGGGTGGAGGCGTAGTCGCCGAGGTCGAAGCTGCGATCGCCCCCGAGCATCGCCAGCGCCCCGCCTTCGCGCACGTAGTCGGCGAGGTTGCCGAGGAGCGCGTCGGCGTCGAAGACGAAGTAGGGCGCGTAGTCGAAGTTCTGGAGGATCACGAGGTCGAAGGAGGCGAGGTCCTCCGAGAACAGGCGCTCGTAGGGAAAGGCGATGAGGCTGAGCTCGTCGGACCGCCAGCCGGCGCCGAAGTCCTCCTGGGTGCGGAGGATGAAGAAGCTCACGAGGTCGACGCTCGGGTCCTCCTTGAGGAACAGGCGCAGGAACTTCTCGTCGTAGGAGGGGCTGCCGCAGACCTGGAGCACCCGGGTGCGCTCGCGGACGACGCGCACCACCACGGGAAAGGCGTTGTTGCCGGGCACCGGGTCGTCGGCGGCGACGGGAACCGAGACCTCCCAGGCGAAGCGGCCCACCTTCATCGGGGTGACGTGGAAGACGACCTCGCCGCGCCCGTCCTCGTCGAGGCGCGCCGTGCGGGTGGCGACGAGGCGTCCCTCCCGGCGCAGGGTGACCGGCACCCGGGCCCCGGGCTCGCCGCGAAGGCGGGCGGTGAGGGCGAAGGGGGTGCGGAGGAAGGCGAAGCCGCCGGCGCGCACGTCCTCGACGGCGAGGTCCGTCGCCTCGGAGGGACGGCCCACCTCGTAGATCGTCAGCGGCCCCGGGAGCGCCGGCGCGAGCTCCGGGTCGAGGGGTCCGGCGGCCTCCTTCACCGCGCGACGCAGGGCGCCCCGGTCGAGGCCGTCGGTGATCAGCACGATGCCGCGCAGCTCCTGGCCGAGGTAGCGGTCGGCGACGCGGGCGAGGGCGACGCCGATGTCGGTGCCCCGCCCCGTGTAGCCGTCGGGGCCGGGCGGACCCGGGCGCAGGTCCTCGTCGAAGGTGTAGACGTCGACGCCCCCGGGGCCGACGCTGCCCGGGGCCGTGAGGCGGGCGAGGAGGGCCTCGGCCCGCCGGGAGCGGGGGCCGTCGGCCTCGCGCACCCCCATCGAGGCGCTGCCGTCGACGAGGACGACGAGGCGACCCGGCACGGCCCGGCCGCCCTCGGCCACCCAGGACGGGCCGGCGGCGGCCACCGCCAGCGCCGCGAGGGCGAGGGCCCAGGCGATCACCTCGACCGGCCGGCGGCGGAGCTGCAGGAGGAGGGCGAGCAGCGCCACGCCGGCGCCGATCCAGCCCGCCTGGGGGTGCGCCCAGGCGAGGTGGCCGCCGGGCGCCGGCAGGCCGCCGAGGAGCCAGGCGAGGACCGCGCTCACCGGAGCCTCCCCTCGCGCATCAGCTCGAGGACGTGCGCGGTGTCGTGCTTGTAGTTGGCGGTGAGCGAGTAGAGCACCAGGTTGATGCCCAGCTTGAGGGCCTCGCGGCGCTGCCAGGCCCCGCCGGGCACCACCGGGTAGCGGTCGCGGCCGTCGGGCCCGCGGTCGAGGGCGCCGCTCAGGTCGTTGGGGCAGTAGACCAGCGGGGTGGTGGCCCCCAGCGTCACCCCCTCGAGCACGTCGGAGAGGGCGAGGCGGCCCACGGGCCGGTCGATGAGGAAGAAGGCCCGGTAGAGGGAGTGGTCGTCCGGCAGGGGCGAGAGCGGCCGGGTGGGGAACAGGCGGCGGCAGAGGCGGCGAACCGAGTCGGCGAAGGGGCCGCCGGGGGCGCCGCTGGCGTCGTCCACCAGCAGGAAGCCGCCGTAGGAGAGGTAGCGGCGGAGCTGCTCGACGGCGGCCCCGGACAGCTCGGGCAGGGGCCCGTCGCCGACCAGCACGCTGAAGGGGTGCTCGAACAGGCGCGGGTCCTCGGGGTCGAGGGCCACCGTGTCGGGCTCGGCCTCGACGCTGGTGGTCTGCACCACCTCGAACAGCAGGCGCCGCCAGGCGGCCGGACGGCGCACGGTGCCGCTCGGCAGCGCGATCTCGGCGATGTCGAACCGCGATCCCGGGCCGAAGGCCCGCGCCCTCGCCGGCCACAGCGCCGAGACGCCGGCGGCGGCGGCGCTCCGCAGCAGGCGGCGGCGGGTCCAGTCAGGCCGCACGGCTCACCTCCTCGGCCGCGGCCCGCCGCCCGAGCGCGGCGGCCAGCGCCGCCTGGAGGACCGCGAAGCCCAGCGCCGCCCACAGCAGCCACGGCCACAGGGGCTCGTGGTGGACGAAGCGCTCCGGGTCGACCCGGGCGGCGGTCTCGACGAGGCGGTGGGTGAGGCGCACGTCGGACTCGGCCGGGTCGGTGTGGATCGCCACCCAGGCCAGGGGCGGGGCGCCGGGGGTCTCGACGACGTAGGCGCCCGGAAGCTCGGGCGTGAACACCGCCTGGCCGCCCCGCACCCGCACCGCCACCGGGCCGTCGGGACCGCGCACGGACACGTCGAGGGCGGCGTCGGGCAGGTCGACGCGCACCGCCTCGCCGACCCGGCCTTCGAGGCGCAGGCCGCCCCCGCCCGTCTCGCCGCCGAGGTAGGTCACCAGCCGCTGCACCCAGGGCATGAAGGCCGCCTGGAGGGGGAAGTCGCCCCAGCCCAGGTCGAAGGTGCCGGTGAACAGCAGCACCCGCCCCTGCCCGAGCCGCCGCTCGACCAGCAGGGGCAGGCCCGAGGCGGTCCGCATGAGGGTGCGGACCTGCTCGGAGTCCTCGTAGGGCTGAAGCGTGAACAGCCGCCGCCAGCGCACCCGGCCGAAGGCGGCGCGGCCGCCGCGGGCGAAGGGGCGGAACAGTTCCAGGCTCACGTCGGGAAGCTCGGTGGGAACGCCATTCTCGCCCGGAGCCGTCAGGGACTCCGCCCGGCGCAGGGGGCTGGGCAGCAGCAGGGCCAGGGGCTCGTTGTAGCGCTCGGCGGTCACGTTGTCGCCCACGCCGATGACCAGGCCGCCGCCCGCCCGCACGAAGGCGAGCAGCCGGGCGGCGAGGGGGCCGGGGTCGCTGACGTTGGCGAGAAAGGCCACCCGGTGCACCTCCGGGTCGAGGTCGACGGCGCCGACCTCCGAGGCGACGTCCGGGAGCACCCCCCCTTCCAGGGCGGCGGCGGCCCCCCAGGGGGCCAGGGCGCGCTCGAGGAAGTAGACCTCGCTGGCGGTGGGGGTGGGACCGGGGTCGCCGTCGACGACCAGCACCCGGCTGGCCCCCACCCGCGGGAGCTGGAAGGCGTAGGCGTCGTCGAGGCGCAGGCGCTCGTCGTCCACCCGGGCCAGGGCCACGCCCCCCTCGGCCACCCGGGGCACGGTGACGCGCTCCTCGGCCGTGCCGCCGGCGGGCACGTCGACGAAGGCGTGGATCTCGGCGCCGTCCGGCAGCTCGACGGTCAGCGGCGCCTCGCGGTCGGCGGCGCCGTAGTTCGCCACGGTGAGGCGCACGCTGCCGCCCTCGAGCCCCTCGCCGTAGGTGGCCCCGAGGATGACGAGGTTGGCGGGGTCGCGGGCGCGCACGGGCCGGGGGATCAGCCCGAGGCCCTGCTCCCCGAACAGGGCGATCTCCGAGGCGGCGGCGGGGACGGCGACGGGGCCGGCCTCGTCGGTGAACACCGCGGCGGCCCCGCCGGTGCCGGCGAGCATGCGGCGGGCGAGGGCCAGGGCCCCGGCGAGGTCGGTGCTCCCGGGCCCCTGCCGCAGGGCCTCGATGGCGGCGGCGACCGCGTCGCGGTCGGCGGTGAGCTCCGGGGTGACCGCCCGGGCCGCGCCGCCGACGGTGACCAGCCCCACCCGGGTGCCCTGGGGCAGGTCGCGCACGAAGGCGACGGCCTCGCGGCGGGCGCGCTCGAACAGGGTCTCGCGGGCCGGGCCGGCGCCGTCCACCAGGTCCATCGACAGGCTGTCGTCGAGCACGACCACCACCGCCCCGACCCCGTCGAGGGCGGCGTTGGCGGCGGGCCAGCGCAGCTCCGGGCGGGCGGCGGCGAGGGCGGCGAGGGCGACGGCGAGCACGCGCAGGAGCAGCAGCCAGCGGTCGTCGAGGCGGCGGCGGCGGCGCAGGCGGCGGGCGAGACGCTCGAGCAGGAGCATCGCGCCGTAGCGCACCTGCCGCCGGGGCGGCTGCCGGGCGAGGTGGGCCAGCACCGGGCCCAGGGCGAGGGCGAGGAGCGCCAGGGCGGCGGGGGCGAGGAGTCCGGCCTGCACCGGTCAACCCTCCCGCAGCAGGCGGGCGACCACCGCCGACAGGGCGCCGTCGCTGGGGGCGAGGACGTGGCGGGCGCCGGCGCGGACCATCGCGGCCCGCACCTCGGCGAGGTAGTCGGCGACCACCTCGGCCATGGCGTCGCGGGCTCCGGCCGGATCGACGACGAGGGGCCGCCCGCCCTCGGGGGATCGAAAGCGGGCCGCCGCCGGGTAGTCGAGCGTCCACTCCCGGGGGTCGTGGAGGTGGACCACCCGCAGGTCGCGCAGGCCGGCGCCGAGGCCCGCCACCGCCTCGGCCCAGGTGGCGGGCTCCTCCATGAGGTCGCTGATGAGCACCACCATCGAGCGGCGCGGCAGGCGCGCGCCGATGGCGGGCAGGGCGGTGCCGAGGTCGGCGCGGCCCGCCGGGACGGCGGCGGCCAGCGTGCCGAGGATCGCGGCGGCGTGGGCGCGGCCGGTGCGCGGCGGCAGCCAGCGCCACGGCACCGACTCGCCGGCCACCACCGCCAGGCCCACGGGTTCGCCCCGCCGCCGCAACCACCAGGCCACCGTGGCGGCGAGCACGGCGGCGGCCCCCCACTTGGAGCCGGTGAGCGGCGGCCGACCGCCCCGGGGCCAGCGCCCGGCCTCGCCGGTGCCGGCGTCGGCGCTGGCGTCGACGACGAGGGTGACGGGAAGCTCGTGCTCGGCGTGGTGGCGGCGCACGACCAGGCGATCGGAGCGGGCGAGGACCCGCCAGTCGAGATCCCGCAGGGGATCGCCGGGGGTGTAGTCCTTGTAGTCGGCGAACTCGACGTTGTGGGCGACCCGGGTGCTCCGGTGGGCGCCGTGGAGGAAGCCGGCGACCAGCACCCGGGCCTGGAAGGCCAGGGCCTGGATGCGGGCGAGGACCTCCGGGTCCCAGCCGGCGCCGTGCCCCTCGGGGCGCGCCGGGGTCAAGGCTGGCCGACCTGCTCGACGATGCGCGCCACCACCGCGTCGGCGTCGACGCCCTCGGCCTCGGCCTCGAAGCTCGGGACGATGCGGTGCCGCAGCACCGCCGGGGCGACGGCGCGCACGTCGTCGAAGTGGGGGACCTCGTGGCCGCGCAGCGCCGCCCGCACCCGCGCGCCGAGGGCGAGGTACTGGCTGGCGCGGGGACCCGCCCCCCAGCGCACCCACCGCGCCACCGCTTCCGGGGCGCCGGCGCCGGGCCGCGTCGCCCGGGCCAGGCGCACGCAGTAGCGGTCGACGTCCTCGGAGGACGGCAGGCGCCGCACGAGGCCCTGGAGCGCCAGCAGCATCTCGCGGGACAGCACCGGCTCGACCTCGGGGGGCTCGCCGTGGGTGGTACGGCGGACGATCTCGACCTCCTCGTCCTCGGCCGGGTAGTCGACCCGCACCGAGAACATGAAGCGGTCGAGCTCCGCCTCGGGCAGCGGGTAGGTGCCCTCCTGCTCGATGGGGTTCTGGGTGGCGAAGACGAGGAAGGGCGGGTCGACTACCCGGCCGAGGACGAGGAGGTCGAGATCGTCCGCCGTACCACCCACGGCGAGCCCCCCGAGGTCGAGCCGGTGCTGTCCCGCGAGATGCTGCTGGCGCT
>WGAH01000438.1 GCA_015489145.1 Deltaproteobacteria bacterium | reverse complement strand
AGCCCGCGCCGCGACCGCTTCGACCTGCGCTTCGAGCGCCCCGACCTCCGCCGCGCCCCGCGCCCCGCGCCCATGCGGGACGCCATGGCGGCGCTGCCCGAGGCCCGGATGCCTCGCCCCACCGACGTCCACCTCCGCCCCGAGCCCCGGCGGGTTCCGCCCGTGGAAGAATGGCTCGACTCTCGCGGGAGGTGGTCGCGATGACCCAGGTCCTCAAGGGCGTCACCCCGGTCGGCCCCATGTCGGGGCGCAACCTCCTCGGCGAGGTGACCGAGGCGCTCCACAAGTTCATCCTCGACGGCTACGACATCTCGGAGCAGCCGCCGCGGCTCGAGGAAGACCTCAAGTTCGTCCCGAAGGATCGCGAAGAGGTCATCTACATCTACATGTACCGGGTGGCGCAGAACCCCGACCTCAAGAACCGCCGCCGCTTCCGGCAGGCGCCGGTGTTCGTCGGCAGCGATCCGGAGGCGGGCGGCGAGGTCTACTACCACCGGCCGCCGCTCCTCCTCGACCTCTACTACCTCATCATGGTGCACTCGAAGTTCCGCTCGGACGCCGAGCGCCTGATGGGCTGGCTGCTCCTGCGCCTCAACGAGGCCACGCACCTCATCTACCGACCCCGGCGCTTCATCCTGCCCGACGGTCGGGAGGTGGACAGCCTCGGGCGCCCCTACGACCCGGACTGCTCAACCGAGGAGGACGACCTGTGGATGGAAAAAGTCTCCCTGGCCCTGGTCGATGATTTGACCGTGGGAGACGCGATCAACCTCTTTGGGCTCCACGAGGCGCCGTACCGTCCCTTCCTCACCTACCGGGCAAGGGTTGCACTCGACGGCCCTCTTGTCGCAAGCTCTGGGGGCACCGGAGTCAGGCTGCCGCGCGCCGAGCAGGTCAGGCCTCCCGATGGTCGTCCGAACATCGAGAGCCCGACCGGCCGCCTGAAGGCCGGGCGTCCGCACAACCAGCAGACCAGAAACCCCCCGGGGCCGCGGCCCCACTTCCTGAGGCGGAACACCGACTCAGACACGGAGGATTGAGGAGCTCATGGAGTACCACACCCCAGGCGTATACATTCGCGAAGTCGATAGCGGTCCCAAGCCGATCACCTCGGTCGCGACCTCCATCCCGGGCTTCATCGGCCTCTTCCCCTACAACCCGCCGACCGACGCGGTGGCGATCACCGGCACCGACGGCAAGCGGCTCATCCGCGGCAAGGTGGTCCCGCAGCTCGTCGACACCAAGGGGGCGGTCAAGGGCGACGGCGAGGAGGTCACCACGGCGCTGACCCAGGCGCTGCGCCTCAAGCGCTCCCAGGTCCGCGACGTGAAGGCCTACTTCGAGCTCTTCGGCGCGCCCAAGTCCGGCGCCAAGGCCCCGAGCTTCGGCAAGGGCAGCAAGGGCCGGGTCAAGATCGCCTTCGAGGGCAAGACCCTCGAGGTGCCCGAGGTCGTCATGGACGTCCAGGGCAAGGTGGTCACCGAGAACGACCAGGTCGTCGAGGAGCTGCTCAACTCGATCCACGAGACCTTCGGCCTCCAGAAGGCCCAGCCCAAGAGCGCCGCCGACGTGCTCGCCGCCTACGGCTACGAGTTCAAGGGCGCCGAGGGCACCGCGCTCCGCAGCGAGTACAGCGTGCCGCCCATGGCGGTCACCAACAAGGCGGAGTTCTTCCGCTGGCTGCAGAGCTTCTACGCGGAGTACCTGCTCCAGACCGAGCCGATCGAGGAGATCCTCGGCAAGAAGATCGACGACCCCGACGAGGCCGCCGACGCGGTCTTCGAGGCGCTGGGCAAGGACGAGGCGCTCAAGGTCCGCTTCCGCGAGTTCCTCAGCCAGCCCTCGGTCTTCAACTTCGTCGCCGCCGTCAACGGCTTCTACGACAACGGCGGGGGCAAGTGCTACCTCTACCTGATGGGCGTGCAGGACCTCAACTGCTCCATCCGGGAGAACCAGGCCGACAAGCTCGGGCTCTACGCCTTCGACGACATCGACGACATGGCGCTCATGGCCGCGCCCGGCCTCAACCCGGCGCAGCAGAAGGAGATGCTCGAGTACTGCGAGATCCGCAAGGACCGCTTCGCCATCCTCGACGGGCCCATCGTCAGCGACGGCGCCATGGACATCCCGGCCAGCGAGAAGGGCTACGGCGCGATCTACGTGCCCTGGCTCAAGATCACCAAGCCGAGCTGGTTCGTGGGCAACCAGGACCACATCGAGGTCAGCGGGCCGAACCGGCGCAAGCTGATCAAGACCGACAAGAACGAGCTGTTCGTGCCGCCCAGCGGGCACATCGCCGGCATCATGGCGCGCGTCGACACCGACCGCGGCGTGCACAAGGCCCCGGCCAACGAGCTGGTCATGGGCATCACCGGCCTGTCCCAGAACATCAACCGGATCGAGCAGGCCCAGTACAACGACCGCGGCATCAACGTGATCCGCGAGTTCAAGGACCGCGGCATCCGGGTCTGGGGCGCCCGCACCCTGGCGACCAAGTCGGACCCGTCCTGGAAGTACATCAACGTCCGGCGCCTCTTCATCATGATCGAGCAGTCGATCATGGTCGGCAGCCAGTGGGCGGTCTTCGAGCCCAACGACCACACCCTGTGGAAGAAGCTCACCCGCGACGTCCGCGCCTACCTCATGCGCGTGTGGCGCTCGGGCGCGCTCTTCGGCCAGACCCCCGAGGAGGCCTTCTACGTCAAGTGCGACGAGGAGACCAACCCCCGCTACCTCATCGACGCGGGGCAGGTCAACGTCCAGATCGGCATCTGCCCGGTCAAGCCCGCGGAGTTCGTCATCTTCAGTATCGGCCAGTGGGACGGTGGAGGACTGATCGAAGAAGTCGGCTAGTCCCCCTGGTCGCAACCGCCCGAGGCGTATTCCACCGCGCACCGGGTAAACCCCAAGCAAGGAGAGCAACGACATGCCGACCGAAGAACTGTTCGGCTCCTACAACTTCCTCCTGGAGATCCAGGGGGTCATCAACGACAACAAGGTCATCGTCGGCGGCTTCAAGTCCGTCTCCGGCATGGACTCCGAGACCGAGATCGTGGAGTTCAAGCAGGGCAACGACATGGTCGTCCGCAAGAAGCCCGGCCGCACCACCTACGCCAACATCGTCCTCGAGCGCGGCTACACCGCGACCGACGACCTCTGGCAGTGGCGCAAGAACATCGAGGACGGCAAGATCGACCGCCGCGCCGGCTCGATCATCATCCTCGACCAGGACGGGCAGACCGAGGTCGCGCGCTACAACTTCTACGAGGGGTGGCCCGCGAAGTGGTACGTCCCCGAGATGGACTCCGACAGCTCGGCCATGGCCATCGAGAAGATCGAGATCGCCGTCGAGAAGGTGGAGCGGGCGTGATGGAGCTGAAGACCGAGTACGAGTTCATCCTCCCGCGTGGCTACGTCGACAAGGACGGCAACATCCATCGTGAGGGGGTGATGCGCCTGGCCAACGCCAAGGACGAGATCGTTCCCCTGAACGACCTGCGCGTCCAGCGCAACCGGGCGTACCTGATCATCGTGCTCCTGAGCAGGGTGGTCACTCGGCTCGGCACGCTCAACGACGTCAACACGGGGGTCATCGAGAACCTGTTCGCGAGCGACCTCCGTTTCCTGGAGGAGATGTACAACCGGATCAACGAGGACGAGGCGACGGTGGAGGTGACCTGTCCCGAGTGCGGCGCGAAGTTCGAGAAGGAGTTCGGTCGCCTGGGGGAATAGTCAGCTACCCCTTGGAGAACATCTTCAAGGAGGTAGCCTTCATCGCCTACCACTTTCATTGGGACCGGGACCGGATCCTCGAAATGTCGCACAAGGAGCGGCACGCCTGGGTGAAGGAAATCTCGGCCATCAATGAGCAGATCAACAAATCCCGATGATCCGGTTGCGGCTCCGCCTCGCAAGGGGCGGGGCCGCATCCCGGTCGAACGACCACCCACCCGAGTCCAGCACGACCATGCGCCCCGGAATCACCGTCCAGCACTCCGCCCTGCCCGATCGCTCCAGCGAGCTGGTGCGGTGCGACATCCTGGGCATCATCGGGTTCATCCCCCGCGGCCGCTGGCCGGAGGGGGCCAGCGCCGGCGACTTCGTCGAGATCGTGCTGCGGCGTGCCGGCGACCTCGCCCAGCACCCGGATCGCTTCCTCTTCGCGAAGCCGGTGCGGCGGGCCGTCAAGGGTTTCTTCGCCAACGGCGGGGACGTCGCCCACCTGTTCGGCGTCTGCATCGACTCGATGGACGACCTCAAGGTGGCCGCCGGCGCCCTCGGCGTGCTCTCGCCCCTCCTCGACCGCCTTCGCAGCGAGGAGGACATCGCGCTGCTCATCGTCCCCGAGGCCGCCTACATGCGCTGCACCTACTCGCCGCGCACGGGCGAGGTCCGGGCGGACGTCGAGGTCCTCTACGACGAGCTGCTCGCGCACTGCCGCGAGATGAACAACCGCTTCCTGATCATGGACGCCCCCCAGGGCCTGCACGGCGACGCGCTGGTCTCCTGGGTGCGCGGCTTCCGTGACCGGATGCCCGAGAACCGCTCCTACGGGGCGCTCTACTACCCCTGGCTGCACGACGGCGACGAGCTGTTCCCCCCGAGCGGGGTGATCGCCGGCAGCTACGCCGGCCTCGAGCTCAGCAACCGCCCCTTCGGCGTGATCTGGCCGCCGGCCAACACGCCGCTCCGCCAGGTCACCCACCCGGAGGTCGAGCTGAGCTGGGCCGAGGCCGGGGCCGTGGCCGACGAGGCGATCAACCCCATCGTCGTGCAGGCGGGGCGGGGGGTCATCGCCTTCGGCGCGCGCACCCTGTCGCGGGAGCAGAACTTCCGCTACATCAACAGCCGCCGGGTGCTGAACATGGTGCTGGAGCAGCTCCGGCGGGACACCCAGTGGGCGGTCTTCGAGACCAACAACCCGCACCTGTGGGACGTGCTGGAGCGGGACGTGCTCCTGCGGCTGAGGGACTTCGCGACCGCGGGTCTGCTCACCGGCGGAATGGCCGGGCAGGACTACTCGGTCAAGTGTGATGAGGAAACGAACCTGCCGGCGCTCAGGGATGCCGGGCAGGTGAACCTGCAGGTCCGCATGCGGCCTGTGGGCACGGTCGAGCACATCGTGGTGGACCTCCGCGTCGGCGGGGACGCCACGGTTGGAGGTGTGTGATGTCGGACTGGACGGGTAGGGGCAAGGGCCGCAGCTCCAAGAACCAGGGCACGGTGACCGCCGAGGGCGGGCCGGGCAAGGGTGGAGGGCGCTCCGGCTCTCAGCCGACCATCGAGTCGTCGTCGAGCTGGACGGGCAAGGGCGGCGGGCGCTCGAGCAGCCAGCCCTCGCTCGGTGACTCGAGCTCGCTCAGCACGCGCAGCTCGTCGTCGGGATCTTCGGGGTCCTCGAGCTCTTCCAGCCAGACCGACGACCCCGAGGGGAACTTCGTCTTCGCCCTCGAGATCGACGGGGTGGAGGTGGCGCAGTTCCTCGAGTGCAGCGGGCTGAAGACCAGCACCGAGGTCTTCGAGCTGCAGGAGGGGGGCATGAACCACCGGGTTCACAAGCTGCCCGGCCAGTCCCGCTGGGAGAACATCACCCTTCGCTACGGGGTGACCTCCGACACCACCCTGCTGGAGTGGCGGGGCGAGATCCTCAACGACGAGTTCGACGCCGGCTCCCGGCGCAACGGCTCCATCGTGGTGAAGAACAACCAGATGGAGGTCGTGCGGCGCTACAACTTCGAGGGCGCCTGGCCCGTGGCCTGGGAGGGCCCGAGCTTCTCGTCGAGCTCCTCGGAGCTCGCCATCGAGATGGTGGAGCTCGCCCACCACGGCATCTACGTGAGCTGATCCCCGTCGACGGAGAGAACCCATGAGCGGCAAGCAGCGACACGTCCCCGGCGAGTCCCTCTCGCACCGGCTGGCAGGCCGCCTCGCCCGACGGCCGCGCATCGGGTTGTCTCCGGCCTTCTACCTGCGGCTGGGCCTCGAGGATCCCTGGCTGCCCACCGCGCCCGTCGACGGGGAGCCCGGCGACGGCTTCGACTTCGTCTACGTGTCGGCCGCGCCCTACTACGCGCACCTGCGCCGGCTCGCCCTGGCCCGGTGGCGCCGGGAGCGCCGCCTCGCGAGCTTCGCGGAGCGCCACGGGGCGATTCGCATGCGCGCGGCCCGGCGGTTCTGGCCCGGCGAGTCCGTCGCCCGGCTGGCGCGGCTGGCGGTGGCCGGCCTGTCGAGCTTCATCCTGCCCGAGCCCGAGGTGGTTGCGGCGGCCGAGGACACCGGGGGCGAGCCCCGGGTGGTGAGCGGCTGGGGACGGTCGCCGCGCGGGCAGGGCGCCCGGGTGGTCGACAGCCCCTGGCGTTCCTGGGACGCGCCGCCGGCGCGGGTGTTCCGGACGCCGAGCCGGCGTTCCGGCCAGGCGCCGGAGTCCGGGATGGGCGCCCCCGCGGGGGACGAGGCGGCGGCTCCCTCTCGCGCCGCCCGCCCCGGCGCGGCCCGGCGCCGTCCGCTGGGGGCGGCGGCGAGCCGCGCGGCCCTCGACGTCGCGGCGTCGGCCGAGATCGTCGACGAGCGGGTCACGCGGCGCGTGGTCCGCGTGGTCGAGCGCGTGGTCGAGCGGGTGCGGGCGCTTCCCCCCGAGCGGCGGGCGGCCGAGCTGCGGCGGGCCGTGCAGGCGCTGCCCCCGGCCGAGCGGCGGGTGGCCGAGCGGCTGGTGGGCCTCGACGAGCACCCGGTGCGGTCGCGGACCTTCGCCGGGCGCGCGATGCGGCTCGGCCGCGTGGCGACGGCGGCCCTCGCGGTCGCGCCGGTGGTCGAGCGGGGCGAGCGGATCGCCGGAAGCCCGGTGGCGGCGCGGGGCGAGGCCCCCCGGAGCGCGCGGCTCTCGGCCTCGCCGGTGCCGCGGGGAGAGCGCACCCGGCTCCTTCCGCCGTCTCCGGCCCGGACCGAGGGCGGGTCGTCGGTGGCGCGGGCGGTGGCTCGGGCCACGGCCGGGATGGGGCGCGTGGCCCCGGTCGGTCATCCGGCGGGCGAGGCCCTGGCGCCGGCCGTGGATCTCCGCCGGTCGGTCGTCGGCTCGCACGTCGCCGGGGTCGCGGTCGCGCCGGCCGCGACGCTCGCCGGTGAGGGCGAAACGGCGCGGGCCGCAACCCGGGACGGGATGGCGCACGCGAGCCTTCGGGCCGAGGCGCGCACCCGGGCGGGGAGTCTCCTGCCCGCCATCGGTGTCTCCGAGGCGGCGGTCCAGGTCGGACCCCAGCCGGCGGGCCGCGCCGTGGCGGCCGTCGTCGCCCGCATGCGGGCGGGCGAGCCCTCGGGTCGCTCCCTCCTTCCGCGAATGGCCGGGCCTCGGGCCCCGGAACCCGTGGTGCTGGCGGCGCCGACCGGCCCGGCCGAGGTGGAGCCCGGGGCGGAAGCCCGCGTGGTGCGCGGCGCATCGGCCTGGCGCACGCCTCGGGGCGGGCGGGAGGCGCCGGTCCGGCGGGCCTCGCGGCGCGCGGGGCCGGGCGGCTGGCCCGGCGAAGGGATCCCGGGCGGTGCGCGGGCTCCGGTGGCCGGCCCGGCGAGCGGTGCGCGGGTCTACCGCACGGCGCGGGGTTCGTGGACGAGCGGCCAGGTGTTCGCGCCGGTGGTTCCGGCGTCGTCGGAGGCCGCGGCGTCCGTGGCGCCGGCGGGTCGCGCGCGGGTGGTGAGCGGCTGGACGGGCGCGCCGGTGGAGTCTCGGGCGTT
>WGAH01000437.1 GCA_015489145.1 Deltaproteobacteria bacterium | reverse complement strand
GGGAGGGGGGCGTCGGGCGCCTCGATGACGACCACCGCGACGGCGTGGTCGCCGTCGTGGGACAGCGAGAGGTGCAGGCGGGCCTCCGGCGGCAGCGCCCGGGCCAGGGCGCCGCGCAGGCGCAGGGCCGGGCGGCCCCAGGCGTCGGTCTCCACCTCGACCTCGGCGAGGTCGGCGCGGGCGAGGGCCGGGGCGCGGCCGAAGCGGGAGCCCGACCAGGCCTTGACGAAGGCCTCCTTGGCGGCGTAGCGGCCGGCGAGGTGCACCGCCGTCTCGCCGGGGCGGGCGGCGGCCTCGCGGCGCTCGCCGGGGGTGAACACCGCCTCGACGAAGGCCGTTCCCGGCCGGTCGAGCTGCGCCCGGAAGCCCGGCATGTGCACCAGGTCCACGCCGAGGCCGACGATCACGACGGGACCTCCCCGGCGGAGCCCGCCCGGTAGCGCCCGGTGGCCGGGTCGAGGCGGGCGGCCGGGTCGAGGAGCACCGCCGCCTCGGCCTCGGGACCACCGGCCAGCCGCCGGTCGGTGCGGGGCCGGTACCACGGTTCCACCCCGAGGAGCTGCCGCCACCACGCCGTCCGCGCCCGGTCGAGGCGGGGGCGCAGCCGCGCCGCCCAGGCCCGCGCCCGCTCGGGGCCCAGCGCCGCCGCGAAGGCCTCCGGGTGCACGAGGAGCAGCATGGCGCCGACGTGACCGAAGCCCAGGCTCGTCAGCAGGCCGGCGCGCAGCGGCATCCGGGGGCCCGACTCCACCGCGAGGTCGCTCGGCACGAGGTGCGCGTGCTCCCGCATCGCCGGGTCGAGGCTGTGCAGGTTGGGGTTGCCCGGCACCCGCCCCGTCGCCAGGGCCTGGAGCAGCCCGATCGCCTGCCAGGCCGCCGCGCCGCCCTTGGCGTGGCCGGTGCGGGCCTTCTGGCTGATCACGAGGAGCGGCGCCCCCGGGGAGCGGCCCAGGGCGCGCTGGATGCGGGCGTGCAGCTCGGCCTCGTTGGTGTCGTTGGCCTGGGTGCCGGTGTCGTGCTTGCTGACGACGGCGATGTCGTCGGCGGTGAGCCCGAAGCGGGCCAGGGCGCGGCCCAGCGGCGAGTCGGCGCCGCCGGCGGCGGCGGCCAGGGCCCCGAGGCCCGGGGCGGGGATCGAGGTGTGGACCCCGTCGCCGAAGGTGCCGGCCCAGGCGAGCACGCCGAGCACGGGAAGCCCCAGCTTCTCGGCGAGGTCGCCCCGGGTCAGCAGCAGGGTGCCGCCGCCCTGCCCCTCGACGAAGCCCTTGCGGGCGGCGTCGTTGGGACGCGAGGCCTCGTCGGGCCGCCAGCCGGCGCGCTCGACGTCGGCGGTGGACACGGTGGCGTTCATGTCGGCGAAGCCGCGGACGCCCTCCGGCCCCACGTCGTCCCAGCCGCCGGCCACCACGAAGTCGGCCTTGTCCAGCAGCAGCTTCTCGGCGGCCTCCTCCAGGGACACCGCCGCGGTGGCGCAGGCCCCCACCGGGTGCACCATCGGCCCGTAGGAGCCGGTCCAGGACTGCACGACGTGGGCGGCGGCGACGTTGATCAGCGTCTCCTGGAGCACGTCGGCCGGCGGGTCCTCGCCGAGCAGCGGCATCGTGTAGAGGCGCCGCAGGCTCTCCTGCCCGCCGATGCCCGAGCCCTGGGTGTTGCCGACCCGCGCCGGGTGGACGTGGCGCAGCAGCTCCTCGGGGGTGAGGCCCGCCGACAGGAAGGCGTCGGCGGTGGCGACGAGGTTGAACAGGCCCAGGCGGTCGACCCGGCTCGCGACGTCGGCGGGCACGCCGTAGCGGGTCGGGTCGAAGCCGCGCGGGACCTGCCCGGCGAGGCGGCGGCTCAGGCGCACGCGCCGCCGCGCCCGCACCTCGCCGCCGGCGAGCCGCGTCACCCGCCAGCCGTCGGCGGTGCGCTCGACGCGGGTGCGCTCGGGGTCGGCCTCGGCGAAGGCGCGGGCGTCGGCCTCGTCGCGCACGGTGAAGCTGAAGTCGCGCTCCAGGCGCACCTTGATCCAGGCCGGGCGGTCGTCGGGGTCGAAGCCGGCCGTCTCGGGCTCGATCCAGCGAATCCCGCAGCGCTCGCGCACCGCCGCCTCGTAGCGGTCGGCGATGTCGGCCTCCTCGACGGGCTCGCCGCTCTCGACGTCGATCCAGCGCCCCTCCTCGAAGCGCACCAGCCCGGTGGTCCAGGCGAGCTCCAGCACCGAGGCGGCGGACAGGCGGTCCTCCACCTCGACCTCGAAGCGGGTGCGGCTGCTGCCCCAGGGCCCCACCTCGGCGGCGCCGACGATGACCACCATGTCCTCGGGGCGCGCCGCCGAGGTGGGGCCCTGGGGCAGCAGCCGCACCCGCTTCGAGGTCGAGGTGGAG
>WGAH01000436.1 GCA_015489145.1 Deltaproteobacteria bacterium | reverse complement strand
GATGTGTATAAGAGACAGCCCGCAGGGGGGCAGGGCCCCCGCCGAGGCGGGCAGGGGCGCGTCCTCCACCGGCGCGAGGGCGCCGTCCGGGGCGACCGCCAGGGCCACGGCGACCACCGGCGGCCAGGCCTCGCCGCCGTCCACGCAGGCCTGCCAGGCCGGCACCAGGGCGTCCGCCACCGCCTGCCGCAGCGCCGCGGCGTCGGGGTAGGGCGGCGGCTCCGGCGACGCCTCGGCAGCCACCCGGCGGGCCGCGCCCTCGAAGCGCTGCTCCTGCCGGATCGCCACCCGGCCCCCCGGGCGGGAGAAGTCGAGGTCGAGGCGCCGCGTCCAGGCGAAGCGCTGGTCGACCCAGGCGCCGTCGCCCCGCAGCCAGACCTCGCCCTCGGCGGTGCCCTCGCCCGAAATGCCGGCGGTGAGGCCCTCGTCGGTGACCGTTCCCGCGACCGTCCAGGGCCCCGCGTAGGCGAGGTGGCGCAGCGTCTCGCCGCCGCGCTCCTCCGGGCCGAGGTCCCGCCAGGTCAGGGTCGCCACCTCCCGCCAGCCGCCGGCCCCCGGGCCCAGGTCGAAGCCCCAGCGCACCGTGCGCGACGCCTTCGCCCCGTCGCGGAGGCCCGGCACCCACGGCGAGGCCACGGGCACCGCGAAGCTGAAGACCCCGCCGAGGCGGTCGCCGCCGACGACGTGCCGGGTCCAGGCGAGGCGCAGCACCTCGCCGTCGTCGAACCGGCGCAGGCCGAACAGGCGCCCTTCGAGCGGCCAGGGCTCCGGCGCCCGGGCGCGGGCGTAGCGCACGGTCCACAGCGTCGAGTCGTCGCGCTCGCGCTCGAAGGGGGCGAGGAGGAGGTCGAGGCGCACGCGCCGGTCGACCGCGCCGGGCAGGGCCTCCGCCGGCGGCTCCGGGTCGGCGCGGGTCTCGACCGTCAGCCGGAAGTCGAGCTCGACCCGCTCCGCGTCCCGGTCGGGGGCGACGGGGCGGTGCGCGCAGGCCAGGATCCACCACCACACCCCCGCCTGCTATCCCGGCGCCGCGACCGGCCACCAGCGCCGGCGGCGCGAGGGAGGACGGGCGCCGGCGGTCGGCGCTGCCCGCGGGCGGCCGGGATAGGCTCGGCGCATGGACGAGCGGTGGGCGGTGGTGCTGGCCGCGGGCGGGTCCCGGCGCATGGGGCGGCCCAAGGCGCTCCTCGACGTGGACGGCCGGCCGCTGGTCGCCCGGCACGTCGAGGCGATGCGCGCCGCCGGCGCCCGGGTGCGGGTCGTCCTCGGCGGGCACGGCGAAGCGGTGGCCGCCGCGCTCCCGCCCGGGGTCGAGGTCCGCTGGAACCGGGACTGGGCGCGCACCGACATGCGGGCCTCGCTCGCGCTGGGCCTGGCCGACCTTCCCGACGCCGCCCCCGTCCTGGTGACCCCGGTGGACGCGCCCCCCGCTCCGGCCGAGGTCCTCGCCGCCCTGCTCCGCCAGGGGCCGCCCGCCGTGCCGGCCTTCGCGGGGCGGGACGGCCACCCGGTGCTCGTGCGCGCCGGGCCGGCCCGGGCCGCCCTCGCGCGGGCCCCGCTGCGGGACCACCTGCGCGAGGCGGCGCGGGTGGCGGTGGACTGGCCCGACGCCGTCCTCAACCTCAACGACCCCGCCGCCTGGGCGGCGTGGCGCTCCCGGTAGGCGCCCTCAGCGCCGCCGGCGCGCCAGGCCCAGCAGCGCCAGCGGCAGGGCCAGCCAGCCCGAGGCGCCGCCGCTCGTCGCGCAGGCGCAGCCGCCGGGCTCCTCGACGATGTCCCCGCCGGTGTCGGCCCCGCCGGTGTCGGCCCCGCCGCAGGGCTCCACCCCGGCCGCGTCGCCGAGGCAGAACTCGACCTTGACGCTCTGGTCGGCGTCGAGGGGGTGGGTGCCCACCAGCCAGTAGCCGCCGGCCGGCTGCTCGCCGAGGTCGACGGTTCCCGGGCCCTCGGGGGCCCAGTCGACGAGGGCGTCGGTCACCGGCCCGTCCTCGCCGCCGTCCGCCACCGGGTGCAGGGAGAACACGAGCCCCGTCGGGTCATCCACCGCGACGAAGTAGAGCGGCCCGCCCGGGTGGTCGAGGCGGTAGTAGGTGGCGGCCAGCGGGTAGAAGCGGTTGTCGTCGGCGATGGACGCGCCCTCGGCCTCGGCGTCCACCCCGGACAGCTCGTCGGCGAAGGTGTAGGACTCCGCCTCGCCGGCCCGGCGGCCGGTGGCGAGGTTCCAGCGGGCGAAGACCGGCCACTCGCCTTCCAGGGTCGACCCGTTGTCGGCGATGGCGGCCACGATGGCGTCCAGCGCGCCGTCCTCGTCCCGGCCCATCATCTCGGCCTGGATGTCGGGGCCGACCTGCTCGCCGAGGCGCTCGGTGAGGAACTGGAAGAACAGCGCCGTGCCGTAGGAGAAGCTCGTGACGCTGCCCGCGGGGGGGCTGTCGATGGAACGCCCGGTGTCGTCGAGGTACTCGTCGCAGAACCAGAGGAAGTCCTCGTTGCCCGGGTCGTACTGGAACTCGGCCCAGACCGCGGTGCCCTCGGCCAGCCAGTCCGGCTCGTAGGCGCTGTAGGCGTTCTGCACCGCGTGGAACAGCTCGTGGCTGGTCAGGACCTTGATCGCCGTGTCCAGCGAGCTGTAGCCGTAGCCCCGAAAGTCGTTCTCCATGAGCATGTAGCCGCTGCACACCCCGCCGGAGCAGGTGTCGGTGGCGAACATGCCGTCGGCCGAGCCGCCGAAGTCGACGAGGTAGAAGTCGAAGGCGTAGCTGCCGCCGAGGGGCTCCAGCCCCATCTCCTCCTCGCCGAGCGGGTAGGAGAAGCCGAGGCCGGCGTAGAAGTCGAGCACGTCCTCGGCCTCGGCCGCCACCTGCTCGGGGAAGTCCGGCCAGCCGTTCCCGTCGTCGTCGTCGAGGATCGTCTGGTTGGGGCCCTCGACGCTGTAGTGGACGCGCACCAGGCCCTCCGGCCCGTCCACCGCGTCGAGGACGTCGCTGTCGTCGTAGCTGTAGGCCCCCATGCCGCTGTCCGGCCGGGCGGCCAGGGCCGGAGCCGCCAGCAGCAGCCAGGCGCCGATCACTGGAGCATCCGCCAGCGAAGGGTGATGTTGCCGCTGCCGCTGCCGCCGCTGCCCGTCTCGTTGCAGGTGTCCTGGCCGCTGGCGTAGTAGGCCTCGACCACCATCTTGAACACGCTGCCGTCGGCGAGCCGCAGCTCGTGCGGCTCGAGCGTGGTCTCGACGCACTGGCTGCCGTAGCTCCACCAGTCGCCGTAGCCGATGACCACGTCGGGGCTGCTCGGCAGGCCGGAGCTGTCCTCCTGGAGGTTGCACTCGTCGTCGTAGAAGTCCTCGGTGGCCCACTGCACGTCGTCGGGCACCGCGTCCACCTCGGCGTAGTCCATGCCGGCCAGCGTGGCGGCGGCCACGCAGGAGGGGCCCGAGTCGCCGCTGTTGAGCCGGATGATGTAGCGCCGGAAGGCGAGGTCCCAGTCCATGCTCTCGAGGGCCGTCTCGTCGTCGATGTCGACCCGCTCGGCCCCGCTGGCGGTGAACTTGACGTACACCCAGGGGTTGTTGGCGGCGTTGTTGTAGCCGCCGGCGGTGGCGTCGATCTCGGTGACGAAGTCGTCGCCGTCGGTGGTGGTCGTCACGTCGCGGTTGTCGGCCACCTTGTCGTCGTGCAGGCTGAGGTCGAGGATGATCTGGTCGACGCAGGCCGGCTCGACCGGGTCGCAGGTCGCCGCGGCGGTGTCGTCGCCGCCGTTGGAGCCGGTGTCGTCGGCGGGCTTGTCGCCGCCGCAGGCCGCCGCCAGCACCAGGAAAGTCGAAAAGCGAACGCGCATGTCTCCTCCCGGGGGGCCCGCGACGGGCGGGCCGCACGGCGATGGGAATACACCGCTCGGAGGCCGGTCGCAACGACGCTCCG
>WGAH01000435.1 GCA_015489145.1 Deltaproteobacteria bacterium | reverse complement strand
TCTACGGCCACCGCGTCCCCCAGGACTTCGCCTTCGCCATCCAGAACCGCCAGTGCCCGATCTGCGGCGCGCCGACCGTGACGGTCCGGGGCTACCAGCTCGCCCGCGCCCTCGCCAAGCAGGTCGGCCTCGACGCGATGCAGGCCTTCAAGACCGTGCGCTTCATCGAGCAGGACTACGTCCTCACCCCCGTCGCGGCCGAAAACCCCGCCCCGGTCACCGAGATCGAGGTGCCCGCCGACGAGATCGAGGTGCCCGCCGAGGAGATCCCGGCGCCCGCCGAGGCGGTCGCGGCGTCCGCCGCCCCGGCGAAGGCCGCCGAGGCGCCCGACCCGGCCGAGGCCCCCGACCCGGCCGAGGCCCCCGAGCCCGCCAGGGCGGCGGAGGTCCCCGCCTCCCCCGAGGAGGGCGACGAGCCCGTGCCCCAGCCCGAGGCCGACGACGACGCCTTCAGCGACTTCGAGGCCGAGTTCTTCAAGCAGAACCCGGCCTGAACACCCCTCGGCTCAGGCCGGCGCCAGGATCGCCTCGGGCTCGAAGCCCGCGTCCTCGGGGGTTTCGAGCCAGGCGCGGCCGCCGGCCCCGGCGTGCTTGGCCAGCACGCCCTCGACGGTGGCCGCCCAGGACCAGCCCGGCGCCCCCTCGGGAATGGTGCGCCGCTCGGGCCACCGCCCGCCGCGGGTGGTGAACAGCTCCACCCCGGCGTCCAGCCGGGGCTGCCACTCGTCGAGGCGGGCGCCGGCGAGGTCGGCCGGGCCGCCGCCGAGGCGGAACAGGGCGCCGAGGGGCAGGGCGCGGGCCATGCCGGCGAGGTCCTCGACGGCCGGACGGGGCAGCTCCCGCGCGGCGAGGCCGGCGGCCCGGCGAAGCAGGGCGCGGCGGGGGCAGCGGTCGAGGCCCGCGAGCAGCGGGTCCAGGAAGGGCAGGTGGGCGCGCAGGGCGGCGAGGGTGCGCGTCCAGTCGTGCTCCACGCGCACCCGCTCCTCCATGGCGGCGACGGCCTCGGCGTGCTCGGCCTGCCAGGCCGCTCCGGCCTCGACGGGGCCGTAGCCGCCCGCCACCAGCGCCGTCGCCACCGCGCGCCGCACGTCGGCGAGGGCCGAGCCCGGAGCGGCGCGGTGCAGGGCCCAGGCCGGCGCCGAGCACCGCAGGCGCACCGACTCGACCTGGTCGGGGCGCAGGGGCTTGTCGGCGGCGCGCACGTGCCGGGCGAGGATCTCGAGAACCCCCTGGAGCGGCGGGTGGACCGGGGGCAGGCCCGGATGCAGGCGGAAGCCGAGGGTTCCCACCAGCCAGGCCTCGTCCAGCCCGGTGAAGGCCGCCGCCAGCGGCGTGCCGGCCAGGGCGGCAAAGGCCGGGCCGTCGAGGAGGCCGAGGTCGCCGGTGGCGCCCGCCCGGGCGAGCTCCGCCGCCTCGAAACCCCGGGCCGCCGCCTCGCCCACGGCGAGCGCCCCGGCCGCGTCCCCCGCCCGCGCCGCCCAGGCGGGTCCGTCGAGGGGCACGAGGGCCAGGGCCAGGGCGTGGGCGAGGGCCGGCGCCTCCAGGCCGCCGAGGAGCCCGGCCGCCACGGCGGCCCCGGCGGCCGTCGCCAGGCGCTCGAGCTGCCCGCCTCCGGGGCCGAGGGCCGCGGCGGTGACGATCCGGCCGGCCACCTCGTCGGCGAGCACCGTGGCGCCGAGCACCTCGCCCACCGTCCTCCCCCGGCCCAGCGCCCAGGTCGCCGCCGGCCCGCCGTGGCCCGCCGAGCCGAGGAACAGGTCGTCGCCGAAGGCCAGGGCGGCGGCCGCCGCCGCGTGGTGCCGCACCGCCGCCACCCGGCTGCTGCTGCCCCCGGTGACCAGGGGCGCCGAGCCCCGGCGCGGCAGGGCCTCGCGCAGGGCGGCCACCGTCGGCTCGGCGGCGCCGGCCCGGGCGGCCCCGGCCTGGCTCAGGTGGCGCAGCCGGGCGCGGAGCCGGACGTGGGCGGGAATGGCGGCGGGCTCCCGGAACCGGCCGGCGGCCCAGGTCGCGAGGGTCTCGATCGTCGTGCTCATCAGTAGTCCATGCTCCACTGCAGGCCGCCGGTCCACACGCGACCGCCGATGGGGATCGGCGCGCCGTCCACCGGCGCCCCGGCCCGCATGCTATCGCCCAGGTCGAGGCGACCCGGGGCCAGGAACTGCACCTGCCCGTGTGGCGCCCCAGGTGGGCCGGAACACCGCGTAGAACTCGTTGCCGTCCCGGATCTCCGGGTCGTCCAGGGCGAGGACCTCGGTGTCGAGGGAGGCCTCGACCACCCGCGCCACGTTCAGCTCCAGCCGGTCCCAGGCGGTGCGCCGCACGTCGAGGGCCAGGCCCCAGCCCGGCCGTCGCCAGCCCGCCCCGAGGGACAGGCGCTCGGGCACGTAGTGGTCGATGAAGGCGAGCTGCACCGGCAGCAGGGCCGAGAACACCAGCGGCTCCAGCTCGCCCATGTCCTCGACCGTCACGTCGAGCTGGATGTCCACGTCGATGTCGACGGGCAGCCCCGAGCTTCCCCGCCAGGCCCCCGTCAGCACCAGCCCGTCCAGGGCCGGGATCGCCCGGCCGACGTCCCAGCGCAGCGAGGCGACGGGGGCGAAGCCCGGCAGCAGGTCGAGGCCGATCTCGTGGACGTCCATCCGGAGGTCGCCCACCACCTCGCCGAGCTCCTCGGTGTCCGGCTCCGCCCCGGACACCGCCGCCGAGAAGCCGATGCTCATCGTGTAGCGGGCCCGGGCGATGATCTCGACGGCGCCGCCCACGCTCAGCCCGGGGAGCTGCTCCCAGCCGAAGCCGGCGACGGCCTCGTAGCGGTGCAGGCGGTTGGCGAACATGAAGTACTCGGGGACGGCCGGCTCGAAGGTGCGGATCCGGAGGAGGCGGTCCGCCGGCAGCCAGGCGGCGAAGCCGAGGCCGAAGCGCCCGCCGACGGGGCGGCCCAGCGCGAAGCTGAAGCCGTCCGCCGGGTCGATGGCGGGGTCGATGTCCAGGGACTCGCCCTCCTCGACGCGACCGTCGCGGTTCGTGTCCCAGCGCACCGGCGGGATCGGCTCGAAGCCGGCCCGCACCAGCGCCCCGCCGAAGACCACCCGGGCGGCGGGCATGGCCGACAGCCCGGCCGGGTCGAGAAAGAGGCCCTCGGGCCCGTCGACGAGGCCCATGCCGGCGCCGCCGCGCCCGACGGCCGCCGCACCGAAGCCGAACACCTCCGTCGTCCCGGCCCGCGCCGGCCCCGCCAGGCACGCGAGGAGCAGGAACAACGGGCGCCCCGACCGATCAGGCGTAGCCGATCTCGGGCACCGGGGTCAGCGCGAGCTGCCGGGCGACCTCCATCAGCTCGGCCGCCGAGGCGTCCGGGAGGGCCTCGCGCAGGCAGGCCATGCGCCCGGCGAGGTAGGCGGTGGCGAGCCCCGAGCCGCGGAAGCGCCCGCGCTCGCCCCCGGCCACCTCGTAGCCGTGGGTGAGGAACTTGCCGGTGAGGTTGCCCCACTCGGACCGGGGGAAGCGGTGGGGCGCGAAGTAGTAGAACTTCTCGAGGGGGCAGTCGGGGTGGGTCGCCACGCCGACGGTCTCGGGCAGGTCGGCGGGGTAGGCCCGCTCGCCCCCCGGGTGGGCCGCCGCGACGACCACGCTGCCGGCCTCGACGGCCATGGCGCACACGTCGCGCAGCAGCGCCGCCCGCCCCATGTTGGGGGTGCCCAGCGACAGGTTGATCACCTGGGCGCCGTTGCGGAAGGCGGTCTCGATGCCGGCGACCATGAGGTCGGCATTGGTGCGCAGGCGGGCGTCGAGGATCTTGACCGCGACGATGCGGGCGTCGGGCGCCGTGACGCGCACCGCGGCGGCGATGTCGGTGCCGTGGCCGTTCTCGTCGGTGAAATCGCCGCCGATGGCCGCGTGGCCCGTCGCGCTGAGCTGGATGCGCCAGCCGCTGACCTCGGCGCCCGCGAGGCGGGGGTCGCTCGCGTCCACCCCGCTGTCGAGCACCGCCACCGTCACGCCGCGCCCCGTGTATTCCTGGCCCCTGAACCGCATCGTTTCGTGCCCGCGTGGGAGTTGAACCCGGCGACTGTATGTCTCGACAGGGGGAAAGGCAAGGGGGCGGGCGGTCCCCGAATCCCCAACCCATCGGCCGCGCCGACGGGGCGCGGTCCGCCCGGCGCCGGAGCGCGCTACCCTGGACGGGACCGAGCCGTTCCCGGGAAGCCCGCGCCCATGCCCCGCACCGCCCCGCCTC
>WGAH01000434.1 GCA_015489145.1 Deltaproteobacteria bacterium | reverse complement strand
TTCATGGAGGCCGAGGCCTACGTCGAAGCCGCCCGCGCCTTCGAGCGGGCCGGCGACCGCGAGCACCAGGCCCGGGCGCTCCGCGCGGGCGGCCGGAACGAAGAAGCCGCCCGCGTCCTCATCGAGGCCGGGCACCACGAGGCCGCCGCCGAGGCCCTGCTCGAAGCCGAGTGCTGGGAAGAGGCCGGCGAGGCCTTCATCACGGCCGAGGTCCACGACCGGGCGGCCGACGCCTTCCGGCGCGCCGGAAACCACGCGCGGGCCGGCGATGCCCTGCGCGCGCTCGGGCGTTCCGAGGACGCCGCGCGCGCCTACGAGCAGGCCGGCTCCTGGGTCCAGGCCGCCGAGGCCCACGAAGAAGCCGGCCTGCTCGCGCCGGCCGCCGAGGCCCGGCTCCGAGCGGGGCAGGAGCTCGAAGCGGCGGGGCTCCTCCGCCGGGCCGGGCAGCACGACCGGGCCGCCGAGCTGTTCGCCCGGGCCGACGCCCCCGTGGAGGCCGGCATCTGCCTCGTCATGCGCGAGGACTTCGACCGGGCCCGCGCCGCGTTCGAGGACGCCGGGCGATTCGACCTCGCCTGGGCCACGCACTGCATGCGCCGAAGCGAGTTCGACACCGCCGCCGCCGTCTACATCCAGGGCGGAGCGCCCGACGCCGCCGGCCTCGCCCTCGGCAGGCTCGGGCTGGCGAGCGCCGCGGAAGCCGTCGCTCGCCGCGACTGGGCCGCGGTGGCGTCGGCCCTGCGGGAACAGGGGAACCCGACACTCGCCACCGTCGAGGGCTACGCCCTGCTCCACCAGGGCCGGTGGGCCGAGGCCTGGCCGCGGCTGCGGCGTGCCGGCGAGGTCCGCCTCGCGCGGGCGATCCGGGACCAGGACTGGAACGCCGTGGCGGCGCGCCTCGCGGCGAGCCACCACCGCGACCTCGCCCGCGCGGCTCGCCAGCAGGCCGGGGAGGGATAGAGCCCCATTCCCACGAGAGGCCCCCGCGTACCATGCCCGCCCAATCGCAATCGAAGGCCGGAACCCTCCCCGGCCACGAACCGGAGCCCCAGGCCGGCGCGCCTTCCGCCTCCGGTCGCTCCAACCAGGACGCCCTCGCCCGGCTCGACGGCGCCGGCGTCTCGGAGGAGGAGAATGGCGGAAGCTGGCTGGATTCCCTCGAATCCTTCGGGCGCTCCCTCCTCGAGGGGCTCGGCATCGGCGAGGACGAGGCCGCGGCGGCGGAAGATGACCACGACCACTTGTGGTCGATTCCCGTCGCCCTCGCCACCGGCGATGTCGGCTGGATCCAGGAGCGGGTCGACGCCCTCGACGCCCTCGCCCAGGCGGGCAAGGCCTTCAGCGAGGACGACAAGGCCTTCGTCCGGTCGTTGTACCGGTGGATCGGCGTGGGCGGCTACGCGAAGGGGCTGCCCGAGGCGGGCGAGCTGATGATCCACTACGTCGGCGGTTCCGGCAAGCCCCTGGAAATCGACTCGGAGGTCTACGAGGAATCCGCCATCGTGCGGCGCGCCATGGCCGCGATCAAGGAGGTCATCGCCGAGGACCTGCGGCAGACCGGCGCGATCCGCAACGGCGGCGCCGTCGCCTCGACCGACGTGCTCGCCCCCACGCGCCTCGGCGACCAGGAACACGAAGGCGAGATCATCGCCGGGGGCTACCTCCTCGCCGAGCAGGGCAACCGCCGCCTCAAGTACGCCAACAACCGCTTTCGGCTCCAGTCCTTCAGCGAGGTCGACGAGGGTTTCTGGTTCTGGGAGCCGGATCGCTTCGTCGAGACGCGCTGGCGGGTGGACGACGTCTGGGACTTCGAGTCCTACGCCGAGCAGGCCGCTACGGGCCGGCACGACGTCTCGGTGATCCCCCTGCCCGAGGGCGCGAGCCTGTCGCTGCCCGACGGGTTGTCGGCGGCGCTGGTCGACCAGGGCGTCGCCGCCGAGTTCGCCTACTTCGCCGAGTGGACGGAGCGGTGGACCCCGGCCGACTGGAAGTGAGGGGATGACCGCGCCGCTGCTGCTGCTCGCCGCCTGCGGCCGGGTGCCGGCGGGGGCCGAGCGGGTGCGGGAGGACCCGGCGCCGGCGGTGCTCGCCATCGAGGCGGCGTCTCCCGACGGCCGGGTGAAGGCGCGAGCGGGGCGCTGGGGGGTGCGCCGGCGCGGAGGGGTCGAGTCGGTCCACCACCGCGTCGAGGTGGGGACGGCGCGACTGGACCTCTACGCCCGGGGGGTGGCGCTGCCCTGGCGCACCGGCTGCTCGGTGCGCTGGCTCGCCGCCGACGCGGTGCGCTTCGCCTGCGATGCCGGTACCGGCGCGCCCCTGGAGGAGCTGGCGATCACCTGGTCCGGCGGATCCTGGGCCTCCGGCGGGGCCTCCGCCGCGACGCCGGCGGGAACGGCCGCCTCGGCGCGCGCCCCCGCGTGGATCGCCGAGTCGGTGGTGGCCCGCCTGCCGACCGGGCCGGGCGGCGTCGACGCCGCGGTGCTGCGCTGGCGCACCCCGGAGGGCGACCGGGCCGCGGTGCGCCTGGCGGACGCCGGGGGCCACGCCCTCACCCTCGCCCCGGCGGGCGCGGCTGCGGTGGAAGCCCGGGCCGAGGGGCCCGGACGCCTCGCGCTGGACCTCCCCGACGGCTCCCGCCTCGAGGTCGAGGTGGGCCGGGGGAAGTGACGGGGAAGGCCGAGGAGGGGGTCGGCGGCTCCCCCGGGCCCGCGGCCTACCGCCAGTAGAGCCAGAGCTCGTAGGACTCGCTGTTGTAGCGGTAGTCGGTCTCGAGGGAATCGACGCCGAGGGAACCGGAGGTGTCGTAGCCGGCGGCGAAGGCGGTCTCGGCCCAGCCGGTGTCGTCGTCGAGGTAGAAGCTGTAGACGCCGCCGTAGCTGTCGTACCAGAAGCAGTCGCAGCCCGGGTCGTAGTTGTTGTTCTCGTCGCAGACGTAGGGGTCGTCGGTCATGTGGCCGGACTGCGCCACCGGGGTCCAGGCGTCGTTGCAGGCGCCGCTCGACCGGGCGACGCCGGCCTGGGTGGTGAAGGCGTCCAGCACGTGGCTCGCCGTGGTGTTCGCGGTGTCGAACTCCCACACGGCCCAGTCGTCGAAGCCGTTGAGCACGAGCAGCTCGGCGGCGTCGGACACGGGCAGGAGGGCGAGGCACTGGTCGTCGGCCGAGGGGTCGCAGTCCCACAGGTCGCCGCCGAGCACGTCGGTCACCCCCGACAGCGAGGCGGTCGACTCGTGCCACCACCACAGGGTCCAGCCGCCGCCGTCGATGGTCATGTCGCAGTAGACGTCGAAGGGGTCCACCCCGCCGCTGCCGTCGATGTCGATGGTGTAGATCCCGTCGGCGCTCGTCGGGTCGGCGTCGAGGATGGCCGCGCAGTCGGCGCAGGTGTCGAGGCCCGGGTCGCCGTCGCAGTCCTGGTCCACGTCGTCGCAGAGCTCCTCGGCCCCGGGGTACACGGTGTCGTCGGCATCGTCGCAGTCCGTGTCGTCCGCGACGTAGCCGGAGGGCGCCTCGCAGGCCTCGGCGGTCGTGGCCGCGTCGCCGTAGCCGTCGCCGTCCGCGTCGGCGTACCAGGTCGCCGCGTCGGCGAGGTCCGGGTCGTCCTCGTCCACCAGCCCGTCGCAGTCGTCGTCCACCTCGTCGCAGACCTCGCTGGCGTCCGGGTTGACCGAGGCGTCGAGGTCGTCGCAGTCGTCGGCGTTGGCGACGTAGTTCGAGGGCGCCTCGCAGGCCTCGGCGGTGACGCGGTCGGCCCCGTAGCCGTCGCCGTCGTAGTCGAGGTACCAGGTGCTCGCGTCGGCGAGGTCCGGGTCGTCCTCGTCCACCAGCCCGTCGCAGTCGTCGTCCACGTCGTCGCAGACCTCGGCAGCCTCGGGGTTCACCGCCGGGTCGCCGTCGTCGCAGTCGTCGCCCTCGGCGGCGTAGCCCGGCGGCTGGGAGCAGGCCTCCTCGGTCGTGGCCGGGTCGCCGTGGCCGTCGCCGTCCGCGTCGACGTACCAGGTGGTGGTGACGCCCTCGTCGACGTCGCCGTCGCAGTCGTTGTCGATCTCGTCGCAGACCTCCTCGGCGCCGGGGTGGGCCACCG
>WGAH01000433.1 GCA_015489145.1 Deltaproteobacteria bacterium | reverse complement strand
GGGGCCGGGGGCGAGGGGCTGCGCGTGTGCCTGCGGGCCCCCGAGGTGGCCGAGCTTCCCGAGGGCAGCCGGGTGGTGCTGCGGGTGCGCGCCGAGGACCGGCGCTGGCTGAACCTCATGCGCCCGACCTTCGCCCGGCGGCGGCTGCGGGTGGCCCTCGTCGCCGACGAGGACGCCGTGGAGGCGCTGGTGCGGGAGGCGGTGGACTTCACGAGCTGGATCTCCCGCGTCTTCGAGGTGCCGCCCGCCCCCCCGGCCTTCGCCGTCGCCGGCGTGCGGGCCGCCCTGGCGGCGGGGGCGCCGTGGGCCTGGCGGGGCGGCGACCTGGACGCGGTGCTCGCGGCGGTCGGGGCTCGCGCCCGCCGCCTGCGCGCCGACCGCCCCCTGGCGGAGCTGGTGCGGGGCGTGGACGGCGGGCTGCCGGTGGTGGCGGGCCTGGCCGGGCGCGGCGACCTGGTGCGGGTGCTCTTCGCCCGGGCGCTGGCCGGCGCCGAGGGCCCCTGGGTGGCGCGGACGGCCGAGGCGCTGCCGGGCCTGTGGTCCCTGCACGCCGAGCCGGAGGACTGGGACGCGGCGGCGGCGCGGCTCGCCGAGGCGGGCTGGGCCGAGCCGGCCAGGGTGGCGGCCTGGCTCGACCTGGAGCCCGAGGCCGTCGCGCTGGCGGCGGAGGGGCCCCGCGAGGAGGTCGGCGGTTCCCGGTGGTCCGACGAGCAGCTCGCCGTGGCCGAGGCGCCGCCGGCCCTGTTGCGGGCCGACCCGGCGCGGGTGGCCCGGGCGCGGGCGGCGCTGCGCGGCGGCCCGGCGCCGGCGGGCGAGGCGGCGGCGGTGGCCTGGGCCGAGGGCTCGGCCCCCTGGCGCCCCGACGAGGAGGGGCCGGTGTGGGCGCGCCTGGCCCGGGGCCTGCGGGCGGCCGGCGAGGAGGTCGGGGCCCGCGCCGAGCTCGCCGCCGCCGCCGCCGACCGGGGCTACGAGGAGCTGGCGCGCTTCCTCCTCGACGGGCTCCTCGCCGCGGGCGCCGGGGAGGCGGCGGCCCGGGCGGCCGAGCCGCTGGTGCGGGTCATGCGCGAGACCGGCCGGCCCCGCGAGGCCCTGGCGGTGGCCGAGGCGGTGGCCGGGCGGCTCGCCGGGGGCTCCGTCGCCTGGGCGCGGTGGTGGGCGGAGAGCGCGCGGGAGCTCATGCTCCTCGGGCGCGTCGAGGACGCCTTCGGCCGCCTGGAGGCGGCGCGCGCGGCGGTGGAGGCGGCGCGCGCCGACGAGGACGCCGAGGTCCTCCTCGTCCGGGCCCGGGTCATGCGCCTGCTCGGCGACGTGCTCCTGGCCGCGGGGCGCGCCGAGGCGGCGCGCGAGGCCTGGACGCTCGCCCGCGAGGCGGCGCGCACGGCGGCCCGGCAGGCCCCGGAGCGCGTCGAGGCGCGGGAGGCCGAGGCGGCGGCCCTGCTGCGCCTCGCGCGGGCCGAGGCGGCGCTGGGGCGGGACGCGGTGGCGGCTCGCCACGAGCGGAACGCCCTCCGCCGGGCCCGCGCGCTGGTGCGGAAGCATCCCCGGCGGATCGCCGCCCGGGTGCTCCTCGCCCAGGCGCTCTCGAGCCTCGGCGACCGCGCCCTGGACCGCGGCGACCTCGCCGCGGCCCGGCGGCGCCACGCGCAGGCCGAGGCGGCCTGGCGGGAACTCCTCGCGGCGGCCCCCGAGCGCGACGACCTCCGCCACGAGCTGTCGGTCGCCCTGTCGCGCCTCGGCGAGATCGCCCTGAGACGGGGCCGCCTCGCCGAGGCCCGGGAGCGCTTCGAGGCCGCCCGGGACCTCGACCGCGACCTGTTGGCGCGGGAACCCGGTCGGGCCGTCCTCGCCCACGACCTCGCCGTCAACGAGACGTGGCTGGGCGAGGTGGCCCGGCGGGCGGGCGACGCCGAGGCGGCCCGCCGCCACCTGGAGGCCGCCGTCGCCCGCGTTCGGGACCTGCTCGCGCGGGAGCCCGGCCGCGCCGACTTTCGCCGCACCCTCGCCGGCGCGCTCGGCAAGCTCGCGCCCCTCCTCGTCGCCGAGGGCCGCTTCGACGGCGCCCGGGACGCGCTGCTCGAGGCGACGGCCCTGCTCGAGGAGCTGCGGGCGGCGGCCCCGGAGCGCGCCGACCTCCGCCGCGACCTCGGCGTGCTCTGGGAACACCTCGGCGACCTCGACTGGGGGGCCGGCCGCCTCGCCGAGGCCCGCCGGTGGTACCGCCGGTCCTGGGAGCTGCGCCGGGCCCTCGCCGAGGCGGAGCCGCGCCGGCGCGAGCGGCAGCTCGACCTCGCCACCGCCGCCGAGCGCATGGCCCGGGTGGACCCCGACCGCGAGGACGCCTGGCTCGACACCGCCATCGAGGCCTGGCGGGCGGCCTGGTCCGCCGAGGCCGAGCCGGAGGCCGGCCGCCGCCTCGCCTCCGCCCTGGCCCGCCGGGCCGGCGCCGCCGCCACCCCCGAGGACCGCGCCCGGCTCCGCGAGGCGCGCGCGATCCTGCGGGCCCTGGACGAGGAGGGCGCCCTGGAGCCGCGCGACCGGCGCCTCCTCGACGCCCTGGAGGCCGCGAAGCTCGACTGACCGCGCCGCCGCGCCGGCAGGAGCGCCAGCCCCGTGGCCGGCATCGTGGGGAGGAGGAAGCGGCGGGATGCCGCTTCTACAGGGAGGAGGAGGAAGCGGCGGGATGCCGCTTCTACAAGGGGGGAGGAGGAAGCGACAGGATGCCGCTTCT
>WGAH01000432.1 GCA_015489145.1 Deltaproteobacteria bacterium | reverse complement strand
TCCCGGTGGTCAACCCGGCCACCGGCCGCCTCATGCGCCCCGAGGACGCCACCGCCGAGGTGATGCGCGCCCAGTTCGTCCAGCCGGTGCGCTGGCCGGCCACCGTGCGCGCCGCCGCCGCCGAGGCCGACGCCGCCCTCGACCTCGGCCCCGGCGACGGTGCCGCCCGCCTCGCCGCCGCCGCCCTGCGCGGGCGCGGGGTGCCGCTGGCCGCCCTCGACACCCCCGAGGGCCGGAGCGCCCTGTTCACGGCGGGGGCCGAGCCCCCCGAGGCCCTGGATCACCGCGCCTTCGCGCCGGGCCTCGCCCGCCTGCCCGACGGGAGCGTGGTCGTCGACAACCGCTTCACCCGCCTCACCGGGGCGCCGCCGATCTTCCTCGCCGGCATGACCCCCACCACCGCCGAGGCCGCCCTGCCCGCCGCGGCGGCCAACGCCGGCTACCTCGCCGAGCTCGCCGGCGGCGGCCAGCCCACCGCCGCCATCCTCGACGCCCGCCTCGCCGAGCTGCGGGAGCGCCTCGAACCCGGCCGCGAGGTCGTGTTCAACGCCCTGTACCTCGACCGCTACCTGTGGGACCTGCACCTCGGCCGCGGGCGCCTGGTGCAGCGGGCCCGCGCCGCCGGGGCGCCGATTCGCGGCGTCACCGTGAGCGCCGGCGTGCCCGAGGTGGCCGAGGCCGCCGCCCTCGTGCGCGAGCTGCACGCGCTGGGCATGGACGTGGTCGCCTTCAAGCCCGGCACCCGCGCCCAGGTCGAGCAGGTGATCCGCATCGCCCGGGCGGTTCCCGACCACCCGGTCTACGTCCACGTCGAGGGCGGCGAGGCCGGCGGCCACCACTCCTGGGAGCCCCTCGACGCGCTCCTCGCCTGGGCCTGGCCCCGCCTGCGCGCGCTGCCCAACACCGTGATCTGCGCCGGCGGCGGCGTGGGCACCCCCGAGCGCGCCGCCGAGCTGCTCACCGGCGCCTGGTCCGAGCGCCTCGGCCTCGCGCCCATGCCGGTGGACGCCGTCTTCGTCGGCACCGTCGCCATGGTCGCCCGGGAGGCCGCCACCGCCCCGGCGGTCAAGCGCGCCCTCGTCGCCGCGCCGGGCGCCGATCGCATCGTCGGCGACGGCGAGCGCCTCGGCGGGGTGACCAGCGGGCGCAGCCAGCTCGACGCGCCGATTTACTACCTCGACAACGCCGCGGCGGAGGCCGGGCGCCTCCTCGACGAGGTGGCCGGGGACGCCGAGGCGGTGGCCGCCCGCCGCGACGAGATCGTCGCCGCCCTCGCCCGCACCAACCGCCCCTACCTCGGCGACATGGCGGCGATGAGCCCCCTGGAGCTGCTGCGCCGCATGGCCGCGCGCATGACCCGCCCGGCCGGCGCGCCGCCGCGCCCCGAGGCCGACGGCCGGTGGGGCGACCGGAGCTGGCGGGAGCGCTTCGCCCGCGCCGTGCGCCGCCTCGAGGCCCGCGGCCTCGACGCCCCGGCGCCGAGCGTGCTCCAGGGCCCGCGGGATCTCGACGACCCCGAGGCCTTCCTCGACCGCCTGGCCGCCGAGCGGCCGCACCTCGCCGAGGGCACCGTCTGCCCGGCCGACGTCGACTTCCTCCTGCGCCTGTTCCGCGAGCCCGGCAAGCCCGTGCCCTTCGTGCCCGCGATCGACGCCGACGTGCGCCGCTGGTTCAAGGCCGACAACCTCGGGGCCAGCCACGATCCCGAGGCCGACGCCGACGCGGTGCTCGTCATCCCCGGCCCCGTCGCCCTCCGGGGCGTCGAGCGGGCCGACGAGCCCGTCGCCGACATCCTCGGGCGCTTCGAGGCCGGGGTGGTGGCGGCCCTGCGCCGGGCCGGCCGGCCGGTGCGCCCCCGCTTCCGGCGGCGGGGCGGCGCCGATCCCGCGCCGGGCCGGACCCCGCGCCCCGAGGCGCCGGCCCGCTACCCCTCGGTGGAGGCCGCCGCCCGCGCCCTGGCGGCGCTGGCCGACGGTCCCCTCGCCGCGGCCCTCGGCGCCCCCGTCGCCTGGCTCGGCGACCGCGCCCTGCCCAACCCCGTCCGGGCGACCCTCCACGGCCCGGTGGAGGTCGCCGCCGACGCCGACGGCGCCCCCCGCGAGGCCCGCGCCGCCGAAGGCCTCGCGCAGGGCCTCGGACCAGCGGTCGGGGTCGATGAGAAG
>WGAH01000431.1 GCA_015489145.1 Deltaproteobacteria bacterium | reverse complement strand
AGTCAGATGTGTATAAGAGACAGGAACGCCGGGCAGGGCGGGATGGAGGGGCGCGCGGAGGCTAACACGCCGCCCCCCCGCGAACCGGGGCGATAGGATGGCGCCATGACGGCGATCCTGTTCGCGATCTGGGGGCTCGCCGCGGCGGCGGCCGACCCCGCGCCGGCGGCCGCGACGGGGGACGCGGCCCGGGAGGCCCGGGCGCTGCTCCGGCGCGGCGAGGCCCGCGCGGCGGTGGACCGCCTCAAGGCGGCGCGCCGGGCCGACCCCGCGGACCGGGAAATCGCGATCCTGCTCGGCGCCGCCTACCTCGCCGACGGCAACCCCTCCTGGGCGGTGCGCGTCCTCGACGCCCGCGTGGCCGCGGCCCCCGAGGACTGCGAGGCCCGCGCCTGGCTCGCCCGGGCCTGGCTGGGCCTGGGCTCGGCCGAGGCCGCCGCCCGCGCCCTCGGCGAGGGGTGCGCCGACGGGCCGTGGCGGGCGCGCTTCCAGGCCCTCGCCGGCATCGCCGCCTGGGCCGCGCGCCGCGACGACCTCGCCCGCGAGCTGCTCGCCGCCGCCCGGCAGTCCCCGGAGGCCTGGCCCGAGGACCGCCGCGCCATCTTCGCCTTTCGCGAGGTCCTCGACCCGGAACGCCCGCCGCCCGTCGCCTGGCGGGCCGACGCCGAGAGCGGCTGGACCAGCGACGCCCGGGTCGGCAGCCCAGTCACCCTCGAAGCGGTGGACGAACCCGCCAGCCCCCGCCTGGCGGTCGCCGGCTGGATGGAGGCCCGGGGGACGGGCCGGGTCGCGCCGATGGTCGAGCTGTGGCCCCGGGCGACGCTGTTCACCGCCGAACAGGCCCGCCGCTACGGCGGCCTCGACCTCCAGGGCCGGGCCGGCGCGCGCCTGGGACCCGCCCTCGTGGCCCTGCGGGGCGGCGAGTTCCTGAACCTGGAACCGGCCGCCCCGCGCCCCTGGCACCAGTCCCTGCGCCTGGAGGGCGAGTGGGAGCCGGCGCCGGGCTGGCTCGCCTTCGCCGGCGGCGGCCGCCGCCTCGTCGTCGAGGCCGCCCGGTCGCGCTGGGAGCTCGACGGCGGGGCCGGCTGGCAGGGCGCGGTGGGACCCGCGACGCTGCTCGTCGCCGGCAGCGCGCGCCTGCGCCGGGCGAACAACCCCGAGTGGGACGACGGCGGCGGCACGCTCACCGCCACCCTGCGCCTCCGGCGGGGCGGCTGGCAGCTCTGGCCGGCGCTCGCCGCCAGCCTCGACCGCTACCCCGGCTGGACGCCGGAGCCTCGCACCGACGCGGTGCTGCGCCCGGGACTCACCGCCTGGGCGCCACCGCTGGGCGCCACCCGGGCCGGCCTCGCGCTGACCTGGACCCGGGAGTGGAGCGGCGACCCCCTCTACGACCTGTCGGTGGTGGAGGTGGACCTGCGCCTGCGGAGCACCGGCGTCGCCGACCCCGGCCTGCCCCGGCGCACCCGGCTCCCCGAGGTCCTGCCGCTGGACTGGGGCATCCGGCGCGACCCCCTCGCCTCCGGCGACGAGCGCGTCCAGGACCTCGTCCGCCAGGAGGAGCAGGTGCAGGGGGGCTGCGGCTGCGGCGGCTGACCCGCCGCCAGGCGCCGCGGGTCACCGAAAACCCCGATCACTCCGCGATCACGGAGGCCCAGGCCTCGTCGACCCGGTCGCCGACCTCGCCGTCGAGCTCCGTCGTCGTCAGGTGCGAGAAGTACGCCACGAGACAGCCGTCGGCGTCGACGACGGCGGCGTCGTACTGGCTGGCGCCCCAGCTCTCCCAGATGCCGAGGGAGGCGTCGTCCTGCACGAAGGCGAGGCCCATGCCCGAGCCGAAGACCGCCTCGACCTCCGAGGGGCTGCTCACGTAGGCGCTCGTCTGGACGAAGGCCCCGAACGGGGCGGCGCCGGCGGTCTTCGCCAGGGTGTCGCGGTGGGCCTCGAGGCCGCGGGCGAGGGCCTGGCAGGTGCCGCAGGTGATCGTGCCGAAGAACAGCAGCCCCGGCGTGCCGCCGGCGTCGCCCACGCAGACCTCGTGCCCGTAGGTGTCCGAGGCGGGGTTGAGGTCCTCGGCGCAGAACCCCGGGGCGTCCACCGTCTCGCAGGTCCCGTCCCCGGCGGTGCAGACGTGGTTGAAGCACTGCTCGCCGTCGGCGCAATCGTCGGCGGTGGCGCACTCGGGGGCCGAGCAGAGGCCGTCGAGGCACACGTCGTCGCCGGCGCAATCGTCGGCGGTGGTGCAGGTCTGCTTCACGCAGCCGCCCAGGGCGGCGACGAGAGCGAAGGCGAACAGGTGAGGTCCAGCGCGCATCAGCCACCCCAGAACAGGTACACGGCCCCGCTATCCCAGGTGCTCGCGCCGTTCACGAAGCCGCTGCCCAGCAGCACCTCGTCGGCGCCGTCCCCGTCGAGGTCGCCCGTCGCCAGCGCCCCGCCGAGGTAGTCCTTGCTCGCCGCGCCGTGAAAGGCCGCGTCCGCCTCCGAGGCCGGCCGGGGCTCGGAGCCGGCGGCGATGGGCCCCCGCCAGAGGTAGACGCGGCCCGCCCTGGTGCGAAAACCCTTCCAGGCGTCGACGGCCCCGACGAGGAGGTCGCCCTGGCCGTCGCCGTCGACGTCGCCCCCCGCCGCGAGCCCGGTGCCGAGCTGCTCGTCGTCGAAGGTGCCGTCGAAGCTCGCCAGGGCCTCGAAGGCGCCGTCGCGCAGCCCGGGGCCGCCGAGGTAGAGGTCCACCCGCCCGGCGCCGTCGTAGGCGCGGTCCGCCGTGGGCGCGGCGACCACCAGGTCGGCGGCGCCGTCGCCGCTCAGCTCGCCCACCGCGACCTTCCAGCCCAGCAGGTCGGACTCGGCCTCGCCGTGCAGGGCCGACGCCCGGGCCAGGGCCCCGCCGGTCGGGCTCGCCGAGCCGAACAGGACGTAGACCGCCCCGGCGCGCCCGTCGGCGTAGGGCGCCCCCACCAGGACGTCGGCGTAGCCGTCGCCGTCGAGGTCGGCGCCGCCGGCCAGCGCCCGCCCGGCCGCCTCGTCCCCCGAACCGTCCCAGGCCGCCAGCGCCGCCTCGTCCACCGGCCCGCCGCCGAAGTCCGGGGCGCCGGCCACCACGTAGACCCGCCCCGAGGTCCACGCGGTCTCGTCGCCCTTCACCGCGCCCAGCTCGCCCGAGAGAAGCAGGTCGGCCAGCCCGTCGCCGTCGAAGTCGCCGGCCCCGGCCACGGCGTGCCCCACCCAGGCGGCGTCTCCCTCGCCCACCAGCGCCGCCGCCGGGTCGACGGTGCCCTCGCCGGACCAGGCGCCGCCGGGGATCAGCCAGGCGCCGCCGGCGTCGGCGTGGCCGTCGGCGTCGAGGCCCGCGGCGCCGACGAGGAGGTCGGCCACCCCGTCGCCGGTGGCATCGCCCACCACCGCCAGGGCCCCGCCGAAGCCGTCGTCCTCCCCGGCCCCGCCAAGCAGCGCCACCACCCCGTCGCCGGGGCCGGGGAGGAC
>WGAH01000430.1 GCA_015489145.1 Deltaproteobacteria bacterium | reverse complement strand
TCTACGGCCAGTCCGACTTCACCGACAACGTCTACCGCTCCTTCGCCGACTGCAACCCCAAGGCGATTCGCTTCCTCGCCGCCAAGCAGGGCATGCAGCTCGCCTTCGACGAGTGCGGCAGCAACCGCTTCGGCGACTTCGCCTGGTCTCCCGACGGGGTGGACCTCTGGTTCGAGCTCACCCACGGCGGCTACATCCTCGACGGCGAGAAGAAGACGATCACCACGGTGCCGACCGAGGCCCCCCTGGCCCGGGCGGCCTGGGTGCGCGACGGGGTGCTCGCGGTGCCCCTCGCCCCGGACGACGCCCCGGCCGAGGCCCTCGACGAGGAGGCCCTCGCCGCCCGCGCCCTCGAGACCGGCCATCCCTACCGCCTCGCCTGGTACGACGCCGGCGGTCACACGCTGCACGTCTTCGAGCTTCCCGTGCGGGCTCCGAGGGACCTGCAGCCCGCCGGCGACGGCAAGCGCGTCATCTTCACCGCCCTCGACGACCAGGGCGTGCGCCGGCCCTGGTTCTTCGACGGGCTGACCGGCGAGACCACCCGCGCCCTCCCCTTCCTCGACGGGCCGGTGGAACGCCTCGACTACGCCCCCGCCGCCGACCTCGTCGCCTGGAGCGACGGCCGGGACGCCGAGCTGCTCCGCATCTCCGACGGCGGCGAGGTGGCGCGCATCCCCGGGGCCTCCCGGGCGATCCCCCACCCCGGCGGGCGCTACGTCGCCATCGAGACCCTCGGCGCCCCGATCAGCGTCTTCGACCAGCGCGCCTGGGACGAGGTCTCCCCCGAGGTCCGC
The DNA here is from genome assembly GCA_015489145.1 of Deltaproteobacteria bacterium. Classification (GTDB taxonomy): domain Bacteria; phylum Myxococcota_A; class UBA796; order UBA796; family UBA2385; genus S143-5. The sequence goes on along the minus strand of WGAH01000430.1, from coordinate 6,286 downwards.
AAGCGGGAGGAGGCCCGGCGCGACCGCTTCGTCGAGCGCCTGCCCGAGTGGGCGCAGGCCGAGGTGCAGCCGCCGGAGATCCAGGTGCTCGACCTCGACAAGGGCCAGCGCTACCGCATCACCGCCTTCTACGGCGACCACTTCCAGTGGTATCCGCCCACCGACTACTACTGCTCCTTCATCCTCTGGGGCATCGAGGGCAAGCAGGTCCACCGCAACGTCGCCCTCGTCGACCTCGCCGACCGCCTGCGCCTCGTCGACCGCGGCGAGTTTCCCGCGGGCATCGAGCGGGTCGAGGCCCCCGCCGGAGGCGCCGCGGGGGCGGCGCCGTAGCCCCGCGTATGACCCGCCATGCGCGGGGCGCGCCTCGTATGGCCCGCCATACGGAGGGCGGCGCCAGGGCCACGGGCGAAGGCCCGCTCTCGGGGCGTGGCAGGGTGGCACGGGCCTTGCATCTCCCACGGGCGAGCCTGCAGGAGGACCCCATGGCGATGCCCAACCCAGCCACCCCCGACCCCCGTACCCGCGACCGCAACGCCCTCATACTCGAGTACTACCCGATGGTGCGGCGCGTGGCCTACCGCATGGCCCGGCGCCTGCCGCGCTGCGTGGACGCCGAGGACCTCGTCCACATCGGCGTGCTCGGCCTGATCGACGCCGTGGACCGCTACGAGCCCGGCCGCGCCGGCTCCTTCGCCGCCTACGCCCGCATCCGGGTGCAGGGGGCGATGGTGGACGAGATGCGGAAGAACGACTGGGTGCCGCGGTCGGTTCGCAACCGGGCGGCGAAGCTCGACAAGGCCCGGCGGCGGCTCCAGGAGGAGCTCGGCCGCAAGCCCACCCGCCAGGAGCTCGCCGACGCCCTCGGCGTGGACACCGCCCGCCTCGACCGCCTCGACCGCACCGCCGACGTGCGGGTGCTCGTGAGCACCGAGGAGGGCAACGACGACGAGGGCACCGTGGGCGAGAACCTCCAGGCCCCGGGCCTGGACCTCGACGAGATGATCGCCCGCCAGGACATCGGCGACAAGGTGCGGGCGATTCTCGACGACCTGCCCGAGCGCGAGCGCCTCATCGTGGACCTCTACTACTACCGCGACCTCAACTTCAAGGAGATCGCCGGCATCCTCGGGGTCACCGAGTCGCGCATCAGCCAGCTCCACTCGCGCATGAAGCGGCGCATTCGCGACCGCCTGGCGGCCCTCATCGACGAGGGGGCCTGAGCCCCCGGGCGGGGCGGGGCGCTACAGGTCGAGGCAGTCCCGGATCGTCCGGGCCGTCGCCGCCGGAAAGCGCACCCCCGCCTCGCCCGCCTCGCCGCACACGCGCTCGCCGTCGACCACCACGCAGGGGGAGACGACCTCGCCGGCCGGAACCGGCGGCCCGGCCTCGGTGAACACGCAGGTGTGGGCGCCCCGGAAGGACTCGATGCCGATGTCGAAGCTGGCGACGCGCAGGTCGAAGCGCGAGGCGATGTCCTTGCGGTAGGCGGCCAGCGCCCGGGTGACGGGGGCGAGGTCCTGGAGGCGGATCACCTCGCCGTCGTGGGCGACGGGCACCCGCCGGGTGCCGGGCCGGAGCTGGAGGCGGATCTGCCCGGCGCGCTCGGACTCGGAGTAGCGCACGTAGACGTTGGCGGGCCCCTCGACGAGGCCGCCCAGCCCCCGGCCCAGCGCGGCGACGGCGTCGGGGTCGGAGAAGTAGCCGCGGTGGAGCTGGCCGATGCCCTGCCACACGAGCACGACCTCGACGGGGCTGGCCTCGCCGGCGGCGGGCTTCGCCCCGGTGGAGCCGGCGACCTCGGCGGCGCGGGCCTCGGCCTGCTCGCGGTCGACGGCCGGGGGCGGCGCGGGTTCCCCTCCGCAGGCGGCAAGCAGCAGGGCGACGGCCAGCACGCCGCTACTCGATGAGGCCGTGGCGCTTCTTCACCTCGCGCAGGGCGCGGGAGAAGGCCACCTCGTACTCGACCGTGCCCTCGCGGATGTTGAGCACCCGCTGGCGGGCCTCCTCGCGCAGGGCGCGCTCGTCGACGTCGTACTCGGCGAGGATGTCGAGGATCCGCCGCAGGAGCGCGCGATCCTCGGCGTAGACCTCCTCGACGAAGCGGGAGATCATGAAGTTCTCGATGAACTGCCGCGCGAGGTAGCGCTCCACGTCGTCCCCGATGGGGTGGTTGCGGGCCTCGGCCATCGCGCTGCGGGTCTTGCCGTAGCGGTCGTAGGGCACCCCGCGGGCGGCCATGTACTCTCGCACGTCGTCGCGCAGCTCCATGTCGCGGCGGAGGTACTCCTCCATGATGGCGACGAGGTCCTGCTCGGCCTCGGCGCGGTTCTCGGGCGCGACCTCGATGGCGCCGTCCGCCGTGAGGGCGTCGATGACCGCCTTGGCGATCACCGGGATCCTGACTCGGTAGAGCTTCATGTTCCGCCTCGCGGGGCCACCGCCGCGCCGCCCCGAGCCGGCGGTAGGGGCCCGATGTTCCGGTGGGTCGCACTGCCTTAGCCCGAAAGCCGCCCCGCGGCGACCGGCGTCCGCCGCGGTTCAGCCAGCCCCGCCGTCGGCGTCGGCGAGAAGGTAGGCCTCCATGCCGGCCTCGACGGTGCAGTCGTTGCTCTCCAGGCCGTCCTCGTCGACGCGCACCGCGAAGGTTCCCGACAGCAGCCGCCGGCCCTCCTCGTCCTCGCCGGCCTCGCCGTCGTGCTGCACCGACAGGGCGGCGCCGGCCCAGGTGAGCTCCCCGGAGAAGCTGTAGCCGCCGGTGGCCCCGACGCCGCCGGAAAACGCCATGCCCTCGCCGAAGTCGAACTCGAGGATGCCGCCGCCGGCGTCGCTCACGGTGAGCGGTCCCGCGGCCCAGTCCTCGACCCAGCTCGCGTCGCCCTCGCAGCCGGAGGCCCAGCGGAGCTGGGCGTTGTAGCGGCCGGTGATGTCCGGGGGTTCCGCGGTGAAGCCGGTGTCGGCCCCACCGCCGCCGCAAGCGACCGCCGCGGCCAGCAGGGCGAGCCGCCAGGCGCGGGGCATCAGGCCACCTCCGCCGCGGCGGCGCGGAGCAGCTCCGGGTCGACGGGCTCGGCGGCGGCGCCCTCGGGCAGGGGGCGCGCGGCGGCGGCCTGGGGGACGAAGCCCGCCGCCGAGCGGGCGCGCACGAAGGCGCGGTGGGCCTCGGCCGGGTCGGCGGCGCGCACCTCGGTGACGTCGACGAGCAGGCCGCTGCGCAGCAGCCCGAACAGGTAGCCCCCCTGCCCGTCGGAGACGACGACGTAGCCGGACAGGAGGCGGACGATCTCGTCGATCACGGCGGCGCGGGCCGGGTCTTCGCCTCCCGCCCCCGCCGGGGACGCCGCGGGAGCGGCCTCCTCGGAGGGCGCATCGTCGGAGGGCGCATCGTCCGGGGACGCCCCGGCCGGCGGCGACTCGGCGGGCGCGTCGAGCTCGTCCTCGCTCAGCGTGGCGAAGCCGAGGTCGGCGCCGAAGGGGTCGGCGACGGGCGTGGCCTCGGGCGGCGGCTCCTCGCGCAGGTCCGGCGGCACGACGAAGGCCCCGGGCTCCTCGGCCGGCGACGCCTCCGCCGACCACGGGTCCGCATCCTCCGGCGCGGCGGGCGCCTCGGCGGGGGCCGCCTCCGCCGACCACGGGTCCGCGTCCTCCGCCGGGGCGGCCTCGAAAGCCGGCGACGCCTCCGCCGACCACGGGTCCGCGTCCTCCGGCGCGGCGGATTCCTCGGTGCGCGCGTCCCCGTCCTCCCAGGCCTCGTCCTCCTCCTCGTCCCAGCCCTCCTCGTCGTCCCAGTCGTCGTCGAGCTCCACCTCGGGGCCGTCGCCGGAGAAGGGGGCCGTCGGCGGGACCACCACCTCGGTCTCGGCGTCCTCGGGGCCCGGCTCCACGGCGGCGGCCGGGGCCGTCGGCGCGTCGGCCGCGGCCTCCACCTCGGCGGCGGGAGGCGTCGCGTCGGGAAGAGCCGCCCCTTCCGTGCCGGCGGGCGGCCCGGCCTCGCCGGACTCCAGCAACCCCGAAAGCGCCTCCAGGCCCGTCACCCCGCCGTCGCCCTCCGGCGCGCCGCCCCCGTCGGGCTCCACCAGCCCCGACAGCGCGTCCAGGCCCGTCACCTCGCCCGACCCCGCGCCCCCGACCTCCGCGGGACCCTCCTCCTCGGGTTCCACCAGGCTCGAAAGGGCGTCCAGGCCCGTCACCTCGGCACCGCCGCCGGGCGTCGCCGGGGGCTCCTCCTCCTCCTCGGGCACCACCAGCCCCGACAGCGCGTCCAGGCCCGTCACCTCGCCGCCGCCGCCGGACGTCGCCGGGGGGCCGAAGCCGAAGGGATCGGCGTCGTCGGCCGGGATGGCCGGCGGGAGCCCCGCCGCGTCCCCGAAGCCGAAGGGGTCGGCGTCGCCGACGGAGCCGGCGGCGCTCGCGGCGGGTTCCGAGCGGGCCAGCTCGGCGTCGCCCCGGGCGAAGTCGGCGAAGGCCGCGCGTTCCAGGGCGACGAGCTCGACGGCCCCCTCGTGGCCCGCCGGGCCGGAAAGCCCCACCAGCGCCACCACCGACTCGCCCCGCTCCCACCAGCCCTCGACGGGGTAGGCGCGAAAGTCGCGGGACACCCCGCCCGCCGGCCGGTCGCTGCCCCGCGGGTGGGCGACCCGGCCGCCGGCGTCCACCGCCTCGCGCCAGGCCTCGACGAAGCCCGGCCCGGCCACCACCCCGTCGCTGGCGAGGCCGACCGAGCCCGGGCTCGCGCGGCGCACGCCGAGGGGGTCGGGGGCGCCCGCGCCGTCCGTGCCGCCGTGGACGGGGCCGGTCTCGATGCCGGCGGGGACCCGGCAGGCGGCGGGAACCGTCACCTCGCGCCCGTCGAGGCGCAGCGTGCCCGGCCCCGAGAGGCGGGCCGAGAGGTCCAGGGCCAGCTCGGCGGCGCGCAGGGGGTCGCGCACCAGGCACACCCCGGCGTCCCCCACCTCGCCGACCAGCTCCAGCCCGAGCTCGGCGGCCGCCTCGCGCCAGGCCCGGCGGACCGCCGCCCGCACCGCCGCGGGCGCCTCGGGCAGGTCGTGGAGCGCCGCCGCGACCCGGTCGAGGCCCAGGGCCACCACCGTGCCCACCGGCGGCCGGGGCCGGTAGCCCGGCGCCAGCCAGGCCCACCGCTCGCCGTCGAGCAGGCCGCCCGCCGCCCGGGCCGGCTGCCCCGCCCGGAGGCGCAGGGGCTCGAAGCGCCCGAGAAGCGCGGCGAAGAGCTCCCAGCGCAACACCTCGACCACCAGCTCCCGCCAGCTCGCCGCCAGCGCCCGGCAGGCGTCCCCGCGCAGCAGGCGGCGGGCGCCGGGAAGGCCGGCGGCCTCGACCTCCTTGGCGCTCACCAGCGCGGGGAGGGCGGAGAGCAGCCAGGGCCCGCGCCAGGGGTGCCACAGGATCGCGGCGGCGGCGGCCTCCTCGGGGGTGTCCGCGTCCAGGCCCAGGGCGAGCAGGGCCTCGTCGACGGCCTGGGCCTTGCCGGCGGCGACGCGCCCCCGGCTCGCCCGCACCACGGCGCCGGCCAGGGCCTCGATGCCGGCCAGGACGCCCTCGGGGAAGGGAAGCCCGAGCAGGGCCGCCGCCCGGGCCGGATCGGCCGCGCCGGGCTCCGGGGGAAGGCCGAGCACCAGGCGGCTCCGCAGCAGGGCGTCGCCGAGCCCGCCGGGATCGGCCCGGCCCCCGCGGCGCCGCGCGAGGGCGGCGGCGGTGGCGGCGCGGGCGGCCAGGGCCCAGCCCAGGCGCTCGACGACGCCGCCGGCCTCGGCCGGGTCGAGGTCGGAGAGGGAGCAGCCCGCGAGGGCCTCGGCCGCCTCGGCGTCGATGCGCGCCAGCTCCTCGGCGCGACCGTGCAGCGCCCGGGAGGCCGCCCAGGCCAGCGCGAGGGGAATCGCCGCCGCCGAGCGCAGCCCCGGGGCGTCGGCCCGCAGGTACAGGCCGAGGAGGGCGGCGACGAGGGGATCGTCCTCGCCCGCCTCGCCGGGGCGCTCGGCGCCCTCGGCCGACCGCGCGGCTTCGAGGAGGCCGGGCAGCACCGCGCCCAGGGCGGCCACCACCTCGGCCGCCGCCGGGAAGGGAATCCGGGGTCCCGCGCCGGGAACCTCGACCCACGGGGGCAGCGACGCCGAAAAGCCCGGCACCAGCGCCTCGACCAGGGCCGGGTCCGCCAGCCGCCCGCAGTCCGCCAGGAGCCCTCGCATGACCGTGTCCATCGACCTCTCCATGCGGCGCCGGCCCCGCGGCGGCGCCGGGGGGAGCATACCGACTGCGCCCGGGGGAGGAC
>WGAH01000429.1 GCA_015489145.1 Deltaproteobacteria bacterium | reverse complement strand
GGGCTGGCGGGCGCGGGCTGCGACGCCCTGGTCTACCGGCAGGCCTCGTACCCGGAGCCGGCGGGGGATGGCGAGACGGCGGCGGTTCCCGGCGACCTGGAGCTCGCCCTGGCCGCCTCGGGGCAGCGGTTGCTCGTGGCGGCGGCGGCCCAACCGGAGGCCTGGGCGGGCTGCCTGGAGGCGGCGGCCGACGTCTTCGCCCACGACGAGGCCGCCTGGGAGGCCGCCTGGGCCCACGGCGCCTGCTACGCCGATTCCGCCGGCATCGGCGCCGGCGGGGACGGGGATTGCGAGGCGGCGGCCGGCGCCCTGGCCGACGCGCTTCCCGCCGCCTGCCACGCGCCCCGGCTCGGCGTCCCGGAGGACCGGGTGCGCCTCGTGCACGGCATCTCCCGCTTCGCCGAGGCGATGGTCCTCGAGGATCGGCTCGGCTCCGGCCTCGTCACCGCCGCCGGCGCCCCGGCCGGAGGGCGCCCCTGCCCGGCCTCCGCCGACCGCCGCGCCTGCCTGCGCCGGGGCTTCGACCGCGGCCTGCGCTCCGCCGCCCGGGTCCGGGGATCGCCGGCGAGGACCCGGGCCGAGCCCGAACTCCCGGTGCTGGTGCTCAGCGGCGGGGCGGCGAACGGCGCCTTCACCGCCGGCTACCTCCACGCGCTGCTCAGCCTGCGCGAGGCGGCCCTCGGCCTGGAGCCGCCCTCGGGGGTGTCGCCGGCGCGGGTCGAGCGGCGCTGGCGCTTCGCCGGGGCGGCGAGCACCAGCGTGGGCACCCTCGCCGCCCTGCCCGTCGACCTCTACTTCACCGACGACCCGGATGCCCGGCGGGCGGCCCTCGACCTGCTGGCCCGGCGCTTCGTCGTCGACGAGTGGGACCTGCTGTGCGCCAACCGGGGCACGCTGTGGGGCCTGTTCCTCGGTCGCGACCAGGGGCTGCTGCGCTTCGACCCGCTCCTCGGCGGCTTCCTCGCCGGCGACCTCGACGGCTGGCGCCGGGCGATGCTCGACGACGGCTTCGTGCGCGTGCCCACGGCGGTGGACGTGGGGCGCAACCTCACCGTCGGCCTCGACGAGCGCCTCTGCCGCGGGCGGCCCGAGGCCGAGGCCGCCGCCTGCATGGATGCCGCGGTGCTCTCCAGCATCGCCGAGCCGGTGCTCGCCAACCCGGTCTGCGAGGTGGTCACCGGGCTCACCGCCGAGGGCTGGCAGCCGGGCACCTGGCTGGACGGCGGCCTGCGGACGGGATCGCCGGCGAGCTTCGCGACCCTGGTGGGCGAGGGGCCGGTGCTCGCGATCAACACCAACCGCCTCCAGGGCGTGGCCCGCCGGGGATTCGCCAATGGCGGCGAGCTGCTGTTTCGCACCATCCAGACGATGAGCGAGCAGACCCGCCTGTGGGAGCTGGCCTACGCCAGCCTCGAACGGCACGAGCGCGCCTGGGGGCTGGACCGCACCTGCCGCTGGCTGGCGGACACGGGGCGCTTCGAGCTGGACCCCGGCGCCTGCGGGGAGGAGCGGCCGGCGCTGGCCGCCGCGCCGTTGCCGGGGCTTCTCGGGCGGCTGGCCCCGCCGCCCCTGCGGCCGGAGCCGGTGGCGGCGCGGGCGCCGGCGGTCGGGGAACCCGCCGCGCCTCCCGCCGCCGGGGAGCCCGCCCCGACGGCGCTTCCCGGCTTCCCGGAGGAGGCGGGCACCGGAGGGGTGCTCCCGGTCTACGTTCCCGACGCCGTGCCGCCCGACATCGTCGCCACGGGCTACACCTTCGACCCCGAGGTGACGGCGCAGCTCTGGGAGTGGGGGGCGTTGACCTTTCTCGACGCGGCGCCGGTGGTCCTCGCCCACATCGGCTGGACGCCGGGCCCCGCCGACTGGCCGGCGCTGGCCGAGGTCGTCGAGAAGGCCCGCGCCGAGCACGCCGCGCGCCTCGCGGAGCTCGCGTCGGCCTGGGCCGAGGTCGACCCGGCGGAGCACGCGCGCCAGCGCCGCCGGGCCATGCGCCGCCACGTCGAGACCTGCGGCGGCTCCCGGGAGCGGGTGCGATCCTGCGTCGACCTGCGCCCCTGAGGTTCAGCGGCGGCCGGCGCCCTTCTTCGCGCCTTCCAGCAGGTCGGCCCCGCCGAGCGTGAAGGAGCCGGTCACCGCCACCACCCCGTCGAGGCCGCGCACGTCGGCGACGCGCAGGTCCCAGTCGGTCCCCGGGGCCGCGTGGGGGGCGGCGACCGGGACGGCCCCCCGGGCGGCGG
>WGAH01000428.1 GCA_015489145.1 Deltaproteobacteria bacterium | reverse complement strand
CCCCGGAACGTGGAGGCAGCATGGGCAGGCTCTACCCCGATTCCCACGTCGAGGTCTCCGGGTTCATGGCCCGGCACTACGACGCGATCATGGACATCGCCACCCTCGGCGCCTACCGGCCCTTCATCCGGGACGCGATGGCGAAGGTCGCCGAGCGCGCCGGCCGGCGGATCCTCGTGCTCGGCGCGGGCGGCGGGCGCAACACCTGCCTGCTGCGCGAGCGCCTCGGAGACGGGGCGACGATCCAGGCCTTCGACATCGGCGACGACATGATCGAGCGCTTCGAGAAGCGCTGCGGTCGCTACGCCAACGTCGCCCTCGAAAAGCGGCGCATCGACGCGCCCCTGGAGGTGGCGGAGCCCTACGACGCCGCGCTGATCTCCTTCGTCCTGCACGGGCTTCCCCAGGACGCGCGCCTCCGCACCGTCTCCGCGGCGCGCGAGGCCCTGCGCGAGGGCGGCACCTTCTTCGTGCTCGACTACGACCCGGCGCTGCTGCGGTCCAGCGCCCTGGTGCGGCGGGCCTTCAACGCCATCGAGTGCCCCTACGCCTGGGACTACCTCGAGCAGGGCTGGCCCGGCGCCCTGGCCGACCACGGCTTCGAGCCCGAGGTGGTCGGGCGGTGGTTCCGGGGCAAGGTGTCGCTGGTGGCGGCGCGCAAGCGCGGCTGAGGGCGGCAATCCGCCAAAGGCAGCGCCGCGTCAGGCGCGCGGGGCCGTCCGGGGGCATAGGAGGAGGGTGCAGCCCCCAGCCCCGGAGGACGACGTGGACCCCCGCCAGGCCGACTTCGACACCGCCCGCCGCATCCTGACCGAGGCCGGCATCGCCGTGCTGGGCCGCAGCGCCCGCACCGAGGACGACGCCGTCGCCGCCGCCCGCGAGGCCGGCTTCCCGGTGGCGATGAAGCTGGTGAGCCCCGACGTGGTGCACAAGAGCGACGTGGGCGCCGTGGTCCTCGACGTGGCCGACGCCGACGACGCCCGCCGGGCCTGGCGGCAGGTGATGGGCGTGGCCGAGCGCGTCGGGGCGAAGCGGGTGGACGGCGTGCTCGTGCAGCCGATGGTGCGGCCGGGCTTCGAGGTGCTCGTCGGCGCCCGGCAGGACCCGGTCTTCGGCCCGGTCACGATGGTCGGCACCGGCGGCCGGGTCGTCGAGCTGTACCGGGACGTGGCCCCGGGGGTGGGCGTGCTGGACGAGGCCACCGTGCGGGCCATGCTGCGCCGCACCCGCGCCGGCCGGGTCGTCGCCGGCTACCGCGGCCCGGCGCTCGACGAGGCGGCCCTCGTCGACATCGCCGTGCGCCTGAGCCGGCTGATGGAGGCCCGCCCCGACATCGTCGAGGTGGACCTCAACCCGGTCATCCTCTACGAGCGCGGCGCGGCGCTGGTCGACGCCCGCATCATCCTCGGCGAGCCCGTGCGCCACCCCCGCGCCGAGGACATCTCCGCCGAGCGCCTCGCCAGCCTCGACGCGATCTTCAACCCGCGCTCCGCGGCCGTGGTCGGGGCCAGCCGGCCGGGCACCATCGGCGGCATCATCCTCAAGAACTCCGAGCGCGTCGAGCGCCTCTACCCGATCAACCCGCGCCGGGAGCGCCTGCTCGGCCGCCGCTGCTACCCGGGCATCGACGCCCTGCCCGAGACCCCCGACGTCGGCGTGTTCGCCGTGCCCGCCGAGCCGACGGTGGCGGCCTTCGAGCGCTTCTGCGCCCGGGGCGGCAAGGGCGCGATCATCGTCAGCGACGGTTTCAGCGAGATGGGCCGCCCCGACCTCGAGGAGGCCCTGGTCCGCACCGCCCGCGAGCACGGCGTCGTCTACATCGGCCCGAACTGCCTGGGCGTCTACGACGCCTTCAGCGGCCTCAACACGCTGTTCCTCCCCCGGCGGCGCTCGCGGCTCCCCCGCCGCGCCGGCCCCATCGGCATCATCTCCCAGAGCGGGGGCATCGGCTTGGAGCTGCTCGAGATGGCCGCCGCCGACGACCTCCCCATCGGCCGCCTGGTCAGCGTCGGAAACGCCAGCGGCGTGAGCATCCCCGAGCTGCTCGCGCACATGGGCGCCGACGACCGCATCGGCATCGTCGCGATCTACCTCGAGGGGCTCCGCAACGGCTTGCAGTTCATGGAGGTCGCCCGCGATGTCGCGGCGAAGAAGCCCGTCATCGTCATCAAGGGCGGCATGGCCGGCGGGGCCGCCGCCACCCAGTCCCACACCGGCTCCCTCGCCGGCAGCTTCGCCGCCTTCAAGGCCGCCTGCCAGCAGGCCGGCGTCGTGCTCCTGGAGCACCTCACCGAGGACCCGAAGTTCCTCACCAACGTGCTCAGCATCCTGGTCACCCAGAAGCCCGCTCGCGGGCGCAAGGTCGCGGTGGTCAGCGTCGGCGGCGGGGCGGCGATCCTCCTCGCCGACCAGCTCACGAGCCACGGCTTCGAGCTGACCTGCTTCGCCGACGCCACGCGGGACCGCCTGGCCCGGCTCCTCGGCGGCAAGGCCAACGGCCGCGACCCCCACGAGCTGGCCCGCAACCCCCTCGACCTGTTCGGCGACGCCGACGACGACCGCCTCGTCGAGTCCCTCCGCATCCTCGACGCCGACCCGAACACCGACGTGATCGTCGTCGGCATCTACTTCCAGGTGCCCTACCTCAGCGAGTACGCCGCCGAGCGCCTCGCCGAGCTCCAGGCCGAGATGAGCAAGCCGCTCGTCCTGTCCCTGCGCGGGTTCTCGCCCTACGTCTTCCAGACCCGCGAGTGGATGATCGGCGCCGGCGTGCCCTCCTACACGGTGCCGCTCGTCGAGCCCCTGCGCGTGGCGGTGGACATCTGGGAGCGCTACGGCGCCGACTTCTCGGCCCGCGCCCGGTAGGGGAAGGGCCCGGCGCCGGCCGCTCAGGGCCGGAAGGCGGCGACGACCTCGCCGGCCCGGGCCACGACCACCTCCCCCTCGGCCAGGGGCGTCCAGCCCTCGTCGGAGAGGGGCACGCTGGCGAACAGCACGACGGCCTGCTCCCCGTCGCGTCCCTCGACCGAGAGGCCGGCGAAGGCGTGGTCCTGGGGGGCCGCGCAGCGGCGCTCCAGCCGGTGCAGGCCCGGCGGGGCGACCTCGCCGGGGCGCTGGGTGCGCCGGTTGCCGTGGGCGAACAGGGCGTCGCCGTCGCAGTAGAGGTAGTTGGCCGGGCCCAGCTCGCGGGTGCGGGCGCAGAAGCGGGCGAAGGCCTCGACGCGGGCGTCGAGGCCCGGCGGCTCGGCGCCGGCCCACAGGGGGGCCAGCTCGGCGAGGAGCGCGCAAAAGGCGGCCTCGGAGTCGGTGTCGCCCACCGGCCGGCACGGACCCGGCGGCGCGTCGAGGCCCTTCAGGTCGCCGTTGTGGGCGAAGACGTGGTCGCGCCCGCCGAGCTCCCGGCGAAAGGGCTGGGTGTTGGCGAGGCTGCGCCCGCCCTGGGTGGCCTTTCGGATGTGGGCGACGAAGAAGGGCGCGGAGACGCGGGCCTGCACCAGGTGGCGCGCGCAGGCGCTGTCCACCGCCGGCCGGGGCTCGCGCACGCCGGTGGCGGCGGCGCCCTCGAACCACGCCACCCCCCAGCCGTCGGCGTGGGGGCCGGTGCCCCCGCCGTGCCGGGCGAACTCCTCCAGCGAGAAGGTGAGCGTCGCCGGGTGGCGCGCCGACATGCCGAGCAGCTCGCACATGGTCCGCCTCGAATCGCCCGGCGCGGGCGGCTACATCGCGGTCAGGTCGCCGCCGAGGGTGATGAAGCCGTCCTCGGGCCCGGCGGTGTCGACGGTGATGCCGCTGATCGTGAAGCCCGAGATGTCGGGGATCGCGATCTCGCCCAGCGCGTCGGTGAGCGACGGCAGGAGCATGGGCACCAGCGCGCCGAGCAGCGCCTCGGTGTCCTCGGCGCCCACCGTGTTGGCCTCGGGCACCACCACGTCGAAGTAGAGGTCCATGTCGCCCAGCGAGGCGGTGAGCGTGTTGTCGGCCGTGGCGCTGATCGTCATGCCGGCCACGGCCGAGACGTAGACCTCGAGCATCTCGTAGCCGGCCTCGGCCGGGCCGTTGTAGAGGACGAGGTGCAGGTCGCCGAGCTGGAAGTCCAGCGGGTCGGTCCCGGTGCCGGGCACGACCACCGGCGGCAGCAGCGGGTCGACGACGATGTTCAGCTCGGTGAGATCCGGGAAGATCAGCGAGAGGTCGTCGACGGACAGGCCGAGCTCCTCGCCGCTGGTCTCGTAGCTGAGCAGGCCGGCGCCCCACAGGGCGTAGAAGACCTGGTTGAGGAAGTCGTCGTTCACGCCGAGCACCATGCCCGGGCTGCCCGTCCAGGTCGGGCCGGAGTAGCCGTAGTAGAGGCTGCCGAGGCCCTCGCGGGGCAGCGTCCAGGAGCGGGCGGTGAAGGCGGTCTCCAGCGCCAGGGTGATGCCGGTGTCGTCGACGGCGATCGTGTCGGGCACGGCGTCGAAGTCGCAGGTCACGTCGCCCACGTCGAAGCTCTGGGCGATCTCGAGGTCGGCCAGCGAGTCCTCGACCAGGGCCGGCACCTCGTCCGAGACGGTGCTCTCGAGGGCATCCTCGACGTAGCCGGCGATCCAGTCGTCCACCGGGACGCCGAAGAAGTCGATGATGTCGTAGAGCCAGGAGTCCCAGTCGAAGTCGAAGCCGCTGGTGGTGACGTCGACGCTCTGGACGTCGACCTTGATGTCGCCGTTGTCGACGTAGGGGACCAGCGACATCGCCACGTCGAGGCTGTCGACGGTGATCGTGCCGCTGCCCGAGTAGTCGATGAAGGCGAGGGTGCCGTCGGCGCTCCAGTTCAGCGACACGTCGGTGACGGTGAAGGTGGCGTCGAGGGTGCCCGAGGCGGTCGGGTCGAGGTCGAGGCTGGTGCCGCCGATGGAGGGGTTGGTCACGTACAGGTCGATGCTGTACCAGGTGACGCAGACCTCCCACCACAACACGTCGTAGCAGCTCTCCTGCTCGGCGCTGTAGGCCGGCGAGGGGATGAGGGCGTCGAGGTCGGTGGCGGCGACCAGGTCGGAGCCCATGTCCTCGAGCACGTCGATGCCGCCGGGGCCCTCGTGCAGGCGCACCAGCAGGCCCGAGGGGGCCCAGGCGCCGTACTCCAGGAAGTCGCCGGCGAGCACGGCCCGGGTGTCGGTGGTGGAGTTGCCGTCGCCGTCCACCGCCTCGGTCTCGATGATGTTGGTGCCGAAGTCGTAGTCGATGCCGTAGTTGAAGGTGCCGTCGGGGTTCACCGTCGCGGCGTCGCCGTTCACCGTCAGCGAGGCCACGCCGGTCCAGTCGTCGCTGACGCTGCCGCTGACGGCGCCGCTGTCGCCCTCGATCCAGTCGCCGCGATCCGGGGTGTCGATCACGAGGTCGGGGCCGGTGGAGTCGATGAGCAGCGGGCCGACCTCGTCGTAGAGCTCGGTGCCGTCGACGTCGACGCGGACGTAGTACTCGCCCTCCTCGTAGAAGGTGATGTTGGCGTAGGAGACGGCGGTGAGCCCGGTGCCGTAGGCGGTGATCGTCCAGGGGTCGTCGGTGGGGTTGCCCCAGGCGTCGAGGACCTCGACGGTGGCGTGGGTGGTCTCGTAGACCTCGAGGTCGGTGTCGGACAGGGTGAGGGTGACGCTGGCCGGATCGCCGGGGACGACGACGAAGACCTCGCTGTCGGCGGCGTCGCCGTCGGTGGCGGTGGCGGTGTAGGTGCCGGGCAGGGTGCCGCTGATCGTGCCGCCGCCGACGGTGAGCTCGTCGGAGTCGACGGACACCGCGGCGCCGGAGGCGTCGGCCTCGTTGCCCCAGGCGTCCCAGCCGGCCACGGTGTAGGTGATCGACTCGCCGGCGGCGAAGGCGAGGTCGCTGAGCGCCAGGTCGAGGACCGCCACCGGGCCGGGCTGCACCTCGAGGGTGGCGGTGGCGGTGTAGACCTGGTCCTCCCACGCGGCGGTGGCGGTCAGCGTGTGGGTGCCGGCCACGGTGAAGGTCGCTTCCTCGTCGGTGCGGAAGAAGTCGTCCTGCAGGTCGCTCTGGAGGTCGCCGACCACCTCGACCGTCTCGCCGGCGCTCGACACCATCACGAGGCCGTAGGCCACGGAGTCGCCGGCGGTGACGACGGGCTCGGCGAGGGTGAGGACGAGATCCCAGGTGGCGGGCTCCTCCTCGCCGCCCCCCTCGATGACGTTGACGCCCCCGTCGTCCTTGCCGGTGCGGCAGCCCGCGGCGAGGAGGACGAGGAGGACGAGGAAGGGCAGAAGACGACGTGCGGACATGGCGACCCCTTGCGGCGAGGACCCGGCCGGCCCATTGTACCGGTTGGCGCGCTCGGCCGCGAGCCTTCCTTCCGCTACCAGCCGCCGCCGGGGCCGCCGTAGGCGCCGATGTCGGCGACGGTGCCGTCGGGGTCGGACAGGCTCGGGTCGCCGGCGTCCACGCAGGGGCTCGACGGGTCGAGGCTGAGGTCCCAGTCCACGCCGTCGGCGGCCGAGGTGTCGGCGTAGAGCGGGTCCTCGCCGATGTTGCCGTCGCTTCCCGCCGGGTCGTCCACCCCCTCGAAGGCGTCGGAGTCGTCCGGGTAGAAGTCGGAATACGAGAAGTCGCCGACGGCCAGGCTCGCGCCGTCCGCCAGCCCGAGGGCCGCGCCGGCGTCGGCCTCGTTGAAGGCGAGGTTGGCGTCGAGCAGGGTGAGCTCGAAGCTCCCGGAGCCGCCGGCGATGCCGCCGCCGAGGGAGGCGCCCGCGGCCGAGGTGGCGATGTTGCCCGCGATGTCGACGTTCTCGAGGTCGGCCACCACGCCGTTCCCGAGGTAGAGGCCGCCGCCGCCGACGGGGTCGTCGGGATCGTCGCCGCCGCTCGCCGTGTTGTGGGCGACGACGACGTTGGTGAGGGTGAGCGCGGCGTCCTCGTCGGCGGCGATGCCGCCGCCCCAGGCGGTGCTGCCGGCCTCGATCCGGTTGTCGGCGACGACGAGGTGCTCGGCATCGAGGGTGGTCTGCTGG
>WGAH01000427.1 GCA_015489145.1 Deltaproteobacteria bacterium | reverse complement strand
CCTCGGCGCCCGCCGCTCCCTCGTCGCCCTCACCACCGCCCCGTTGCTCCTCGCGATCCCCCTGGCGGGGGCCGACCTCCGCCTCTGGGCCGAGACGGCCCGCGTCGCCTGGTTCCCCCCGGCCTGGCTGCCCGTCGCCATCCCCCTGGCGCTCACGGGCCTGCCCAAGCTCCTCCTGCACTTCGGGCGCCTGGTGCGCGAGCGCCCCCTCGACCACCGCCCGGCCGACGTGGCCCGGGACTGGCCCTGGCCCGCGGTGATCGCGGCGCCGCTCCCCCTCATCCTCGCCGTGGTCCTGCGCCCCGGCCCCGCGAGCAGCGCCGTCTCCCTCGGCCTCGTCGCGCTGGGCTGCCTCGCCGCGAGCGCCCTGGCCCCGGGCATCCTCCGCCTCCTCGGGAGCCGCTGGCCCCGCCGGAGCGCCGCCCTCGTCCTCGGCCTCGGCGCGGCCTTCGCCTGGCTCGCCCTGGCGCTGGAGCCCCAGCACGCCGTCGCCGTCGCCCTCCTCGGCGGCAGCGGCGCGATGCTCGGCCTGCTCGCCTGGCTCCAGGCCAACGCCGACCGCGCCCGGGCCTACAACCCCGCCAGCCTCGCGGCGGTGGTCGGCGTCCTCGCGCTCGCCGAGTTCGGCCTCCGCTACACCCCCGCCGGCGTGGCCTGGTCGCCTGCCGGCGGCCGGATGCGGAGCGACGACATCTACGGCTGGGTCCCGAACGCCTGGGAGGACTTCCGGCGCTACGAGGCCCGGCAGCACCCGCGCTACCCCGACCGCGGCTACCCCGTCGCCATCCCCCCGGCCGACGGCCGGCGGCGCGTGGTGAGCATGGGGGGCAGCACCACCGGCGGCGCCTGGCAGAACGACGACCTCTCCCAGTTCTACCCGGCCCGCCTCGGCGAGATCCTCGGGCCCGGCTGGCAGGTGATCAACCAGGGGGTCGGCGGCTGGACCACCTGGCACATCCACCGCTACCTGTCGGAGAACCTCGACGCCCTCGACCCGACCGTCCTCACGCTCTACGTCGGCCACAACGACATCCTCACCGCCGTGCCCGCGCCGCTCTCGGTGCTCTGGCGGCGGTGGCGCGACCAGC
The DNA here is from genome assembly GCA_015489145.1 of Deltaproteobacteria bacterium. Classification (GTDB taxonomy): domain Bacteria; phylum Myxococcota_A; class UBA796; order UBA796; family UBA2385; genus S143-5. Next base: position 1,686 of record WGAH01000427.1, on the reverse strand, counting down.
CCGAGGCGGTGCGGCGGGTCCAGGCGGTCCTCTCGGAGCTGCGGCTGTTCGAGGGGCTGCGCTACCTCGCCGTCGCCTCGCGCCCGGCGAGCCGCCGGGTCGCCGTGCCCGTCGAGGAGGCGCGCGGCTACCTCGACGACATCGCCACCTGGGTGGAGGAACGCGGGGGCGCGGTGGTGCTGGCCAGCGAGGGCCTGTCGCCCGACCCCGGCCCCCTGGCCGGCTACGACGCGATGATGGCGGAGGTGGCCGCCGATCACCCGCGCACCACCTACGTCGACACGGCCGCCGCCCTCCACGACGCCCGCCGCGCCCCGATGTTCCTCGACGACTGCCACCTCACCCCCGAGGGGCACGCGCTCGTGGCCGAGCTCCTGGCTCGGGCGATTCGCGAGGTGGTTCCCACGACCAGCACGTCCGGATCGACACCCGATTCCGCCGCTACGGGCGGCGGCGCCCCACCGGCCCGATCGCCGCCGCCAGCGCCTCGGCCAGGCGCCGGTGCCCCGCGGCGGTGAGGTGCACCGGGTCGTCGGCGAAGAAGCTGTCGTCCGAGAGGCGGGGGGCCAGCGCCGGCCAGCCCCGCGAGGTGAGCGCCGCCACCCAGGGCCCCATGCGGGCGGCGCGGGCCGCGGGCTGCGGAAAGGCGAGGAGCACCACCTCCGCGTCGCCCGCCGCGGCGACGAGGGCGTCGAGGTTGGCGGCGAAGCGCGGCGGCGGCACCCGGCTGCGCGCCGGGTCCTCGGCGATGGGGTCGGGGCCGGCCACCCCGCGGGGGGCGCGAAGCCCGGCCAGCAGGCGCCCGAGGTGCGTGCGCCAGGGCCACGGCGTCGGCGGGACGCGCTCGTCGGGAATCGCGGCGGCCTGCGCGTCCCGGACGATGTAGGCGAGGATCACCCGGTCGGGGCGCAACCCGAGCCAGCGCCCGGCTCCGCGACGCGCCTGTTCCGTGGACCACCCCGGCACCCCGCCGTTGACCACCGGCTCGTCGAGGAGCCGCGCCAGCGCCGCCGGCCAGGCCTCCTCGGCCTCCACCCCCCACCCGAAGGTCGTCGAGCAGCCGAGGGCGAGGGTCCACGGTCCCGCCTCCGGCGGGGGCGGCCCGCGCAGGCCCAGGGCGTTGGTGCGAACGCGAAAGGGGCCGGCGGGTCCCCGCACCTCCCGGTCCAGCTCCGGCCGCAGGGTCCACAGGGTCGCCGGGTCGCCCTCGAACAGGCCGGGATCGGGCAGGCCCGCGACGGCGAGGCCGGCCTCGACCAGGGCGAGGAGGGCGGCGACGACGAGGGCGCCGAAGGCGGTGCCGGCGAGGGCGCGGCGGAGGACGGACGGGGGCCGGGGCATGACGGCGCCATCGTAGTGCAGGCCCCGCGCCCGGCGGGCGGATAGGCGCCCCACCTCCCGAGGAGGAAGCCTCGATGACCCGGCCCGAGCACCTCCGCTGCCCGCGCTGCGGCCTCCAGCGCCTGTGGTGCATCTGCCCGGAGGTGCCCACCCTGCCGACGCGCCTGCGCTTCCTGGTGATCCGGCACTGGAAGGACGGGCTGCGGGGGTCGAACACGGCGCGGCTCGCGGCCCTGGCCCTGCCGGGCTGCGAGGTGGTGGACCACGCCCCCGGCGAGCCCCTGCCCGAGGGGGTGCGCGCCCGCCTCGCCGAGCCGGACACCTGGCTGCTGTTCCCGCCCAAGC
>WGAH01000426.1 GCA_015489145.1 Deltaproteobacteria bacterium | reverse complement strand
GGCGACGCCGACGCTCCCGGCGAGCAGCCCCGGCCCCGGGCGGGCGCGGGCGGCCCAGGCGAGGAGGACCAGCACCGCCGGGGCGACGACGGCGGACTCCTTGGAGAGCACCGCGCCGGCGACCAGGGCGGCGGCGAGGGCCACCCGGCCCCGTCCCGGGGGCGGCGCGGCCGGCAGCAGGACCCGGGCGGCGCCGAGCAGGAGCGCGGTGACCATCAGGTCGTTGCGGGCGCTGACGAACTGCACCGCCTCGACCTGCACCGGGTGGAGCCCGGCGACGAGGGCGCCGGCGGCGGCGGCCCAGGGCGGCGCCCCGAGGCGCCGGGCCAGGGAGAGGACCAGGGCCACGCCGGCGAGGTGCCAGGCCAGCGACTGGGCGTGGGCCCCGGCGGGGGACAGGCCCCACAGCAGGCGGTCGAGGATGAGGGTGAGCAGGAACAGCGGTCGGAAGTAGCCGCTCTGGTCCTCGGCGGCGGGGGTGGTGGCCCACAGGTCGCCGGCCAGGCCCGACAGCCAGCGGCTCGGGTCGCCGGTGACCCGGTTCCGCACGACGAGCACCGCGTCGTCGTAGACGAAGCCCCCGCGCAGGCCCGGCGCGAAGACCACGACCACGGCGGCGAGGACGAGGACGGCGGCGAGGCGGTGGCGGCCCTGCATCGCCCCATGCTAACCGCGCGCCCGGCGGTTCCCGTCGGGGCTGAAGTCGAGGGCCCGGCGTCCGATGGGGCGGGGTCGGAGGCCCCCATGTTCCACCGGACGAGCATCAACCTGGGCAACCTGCTGCTGTCGCTGGCCGACGCCGTCGACCGCGCGGCCCCGCGCCTGGCCGGGCACCAGCTCCGCGTGGCCTACGTCGCCTGGCGCGTCGCGGAGGTGCTCGAGCTCCGGGAGACCGAGACGGAGCGCATCTTCGCCGCCGCCCTCCTCCACGATGTCGGCGCGCTCTCGCCGGAGGAACGCGACGCCCTCCACCGGGGGGCGGTGGACGACCTCGACGCCCACTGCCGGCGCGGCGAGATGCTCCTCCGGGGCGTGCCGGCGCTGCGGGCCTCGGCGGCGCTGGTGCGCCACCACCACACCCCGTGGAGCGCCTGGCGCGACCCCATCGAGCGGCCGGTGGTGCTGGGCTCGCAGGTCGTGCTCCTCGCCGACGCGGTGGACCGGCTCCTCGACCGCGAGACCTACGTGCTGCACCAGGCGCCTCGGGTCGAGGCCGCCGTCCGGGCGATGGCCGGGCGGGAGATCCACCCGGAGGTGGCCGGGGCGCTGCGGCGGCTCGCCCGGGAGCCCGCCTTCTGGTTCGACCTCGACTCGCCGCGCCTCTACGCGCTCCTCCTGCACCGCGGGCCGTGGCGCACCGCCGAGATCGAGCTGCCCGACCTGCTGCCGGTGGCCGCCATGGCCCGGCGCATCGTGGACTACCGCTCGGCCTTCACCGCCGGGCACTCGGCGGGGGTGGCCGCCGCCGCCGTCGAGATCGCCCGCATCTTCGGGCTGACCCGGGCCGAGTGCCGCCTCGTCGAGATCGCGGGGGACCTGCACGATCTCGGCAAGCTCGCCATCCCGAGCCGGGTGCTGGACAAGCCCGGTCCCCTCGACGCCGAGGAGGAGGCGCTGTTCGCCCGCCACGCCTGGGCGACCCACCTGGTGCTGGACTCGGTGGCGGGCCTGGAGCCGGTGGTGGGCTGGGCCGCGTACCACCACGAGCGCCTCGACGGGTCGGGCGGCCCCTTCGGGCTGACGGCCGAGGACCTCGACGCCGGCGCGCGCATCCTCGCCGTGGCCGACGTGTTCACCGCGCTGGCGGAGGACCGGCCCTACCGGAAGGGGCTCGGCCGCGCCGGCGTCGCGGCGGTGCTCTCCGAGGAGGCCGCCCGCGGCGCGCTGGACGCGCGGCTCGTGCAGCTCGTGCTCGACGCCGGCGACCGCATCGAGGCGGTGGTGCGGGAGCAGCAGGCCCGCGCCCGGGAGGAGTACCGCCGCGTCTTCGCTCCCTCGCCGCGACCGGCCCTGCGGGTCGGGGCCTGATCCCCGGTGCAGGGCCGCCGGCGGGCGGCTACAGGGGGCCCGATGCGCCGAGCCGCCCTGGTCCTGCTCGTTCCCACCTTCCTCTGGGCCGTCGACGCGGCGCTGGGGCTCGGCACCTTCGCCGTCCACGACCTGCGGCACCACCACGTGCCCTGGCGGGTGTGGGCGGCCGGCGAGTGGCTGGCCGGGCACGTGCCGCTCTGGGCGGCCGGCGCCGCCAACGGCTTTCCCCTCATGGCCGATGGCCAGGCCGGCGTGTTCTACCCGCCGACCATGCTGCTGTTCATGGCGCTGCCGGCGCCGTGGGCGCTCAACGCGGCGCTGCTGCTGCACCTGTGGTGGGCGGCGGTGGGGGCCTGGGTCCTGGCCC
>WGAH01000425.1 GCA_015489145.1 Deltaproteobacteria bacterium | reverse complement strand
GGCCCGCGCGTGGTTTCCGGCGCGCCGGAAGGCGTCGGCCGCCTCGCGGAAAGCCTCGGCGCGGAGGAAGGCTTCGCCTGCGTCCTCGAACAGCCCTTCCGCCAGGAGGGCCTCGCCGGCCTCGACGTGGAAGCCCACCTTCCTGAACACCTCGGCCGCCTCCCGGTTCCGCCCCCCCTTCGCCAGGGCGCGGGCCTGGTTCTCGCGGTCGCCGGCCCGCTCGAAGGCGCGGGCGGCTTCGACGTAGGCCTCGGCCTCCATGAAGGCGTCGCCGGCCTTGTCGAACTCGCCGGCTTGCTCGTAGACCTCGGCGGCCTCTCGGGAATGCCCGGCCTCGATGAGGACGCGGGCGGCTTCTTCGTTCCGGCCGCCCGCGCGGAGCGCCCGGGCCTGGTTCTTCGGCTCGCCGGCCCGCTGGAACTCCCGGGCGGCGTTCAGGGGGTCCTCGGCCCGCATGAAGGCCTCCGCAGCCTCGGCGTGTCGACGGGCTCGGCGCAGGGCGTGGGCCTGTTTCTTCGGGTCGTCGGCCCGCTCGAAGGCGCGAGCGGCATCGTCGTAGGCTTCGGCCTCCATGAAGGCGCGGCCGGCGGCATCGAAGCGCCCGGCATCCCACCAGGCACGGCCGACCCCGGCCCAGTTGTCGCCCTGCCTGAACGCCCTGGCCGCCTGCTCGAACTCCCGGGCCTTCCGCCAGGCCTCGCCGGCCTTGGAGAATTCACCGGCCTTCTCCCAGGCCTCGGCGGCTTCGCGGTGGCGACCGAGCGTCGCGTAGGCCTGGCCGAGTCGAGGGAACGCCCGGGCCTTCGCGAGGTGCTCGATCGCCTCCTCGGCGCGCCCGGCTCGGAGGAGGAAGTCCCCGGCGCGGGCGTGATCGCCGGCGGCCACCGCCTCCTCGATCAGCGCGTCGAGGCTCCTTCCCGCGACGGCCTCGGGAGGCGGCCCGGCCAGCTCCTCGCGCAGCGGGTCGTCGGGAGGGAGGACCCGCTCGGCCCGCCGCCGCCAGGCCTCCCAGGTGCCGCTCGGGTCGATCACCTCGGAAGCGAGCACTTCGGCGCGCCAGGGACCGAACTTCGTCGCGTCGGCGATGAGCCCGCTCCAGTCGTCGGCGTGGGGGCTCAGGACGGCGAGGTGGCGGCGGGCGCGGGTGAGGGCGACGTAGGTGCGCTGGACGAGGAGGCGGCTCGGTTTCCCGCCGAGCTTGGGCCAGTCCCAGAGCACCACCGCCTCGAACTCGAGACCCTTGGCCTCCTCGGGGGTGTAGACGAAGAATCGGGAGATCCCGGTCTTGCAGAGCTGGTCGCGGGCACGCTCGTCGCCGACGAGCACGGCGATGTCGAGGCCGGATTTCAGCGCGGCGTGCAGCAACACCGCCAAGTTTTCCAGCACGGTTTTTTCGCCCCCTCGGATTGGAAGTTTCGCGAACCCGACCGGGGAGCCTTCGACTGGGGAAGGTTGCACGTCGATCTTCTTGAACTCGTCTCCCCGGGCGTCGGGGTGGGCCTCGTAGAGGGCGCGCGCCACCCGGTGGATGCGCGCGGTGTTGCGGAGGTTCCGGTCGAGGCGGACCTGCCGGATCTCCCTGTAGCTGCGATCCCGGATCAACCTCCGCGCGTCTTCGAAGCGAAACGAGGTGTCGCGAACGTTCTGGTGCGGGTCGGCGGCGAGGAAGAACTGGCCGTCCCGGCGGAGGTGATCGAGGATCGGCTCGATTCGGTCGTTCGGGAGGTCCTGGGCCTCGTCGAGGTAGATGTCGTCGAAGGCTTCGAGGGGCAGCTCGTCCAGGGCATCGGGCGAGGCGAAGGTGACGCGGTCGAGGATCGCCTGGGCGCCGGGAATGTGCTGGAACAGCGCCCGGGCCTCGTTCCGGAGCGTATCGTTCCAGGTGACGAACAGCGCCGTTCGCCGCTCGACACACCGGCGGTAGGCCCGAAACAGCATCACCGAGGTCTTGCCGGAACCCGGGCCGCCGAACAGGAAGATGTGCTCCCGGATGTCCGGGTCGGTCACCCGCCACTGCTCGTCGGTGAGGCGCAGGAAGAGGTTGGCCTGCCCCTCCATCCAGGCCTGGAGCTCGTGGCTCGTGTGAAAGGAGAACCAGCGGTCGCCGTCGGCGGCGAGGTCCTCGCCCTCGGCATCGACGCTCCAGTTGAACAGGGTTTCGTCGTCCACCGCCTCGCTGTCCTGCTCGATGGCGAGGAAGTCCTCCAGGGTGCGGATCCGCCCGTCCCCGAGGTCGGCCCGGCTCGCGCGCCGGGCCCCCCGGTCGAGGGCGTCGTGGTCGCTCACGTCGAGCACGAAGACCGCGCCGCTCTCCTCGCCGGTCGTCGTGTTGCGCGTGCGGCCGAGGCGAAAGAGCACGCGCAGGTCCCGGTCGAGCCGGGCCTCGAACACGGGTGCTCCCGTGCCGTGGAGGCGCTTCATCCCGATGCCCTTGCTGCCGGAACCGTTCGAGAAACCGTGGGTCACGGCATCGGTGAATTGCCGGATCCGCTCCAGGTCGCGGAGCTGGCGCAGCTTCGCGTAGGCGCGCTCGTGAAACGTGAAGACCAGGTCCGCCATGATCGCGTGCCCTCCCGGTTCCGGGAAGGCTACCACCGTGCGGGTGATTCCCCGGCCGCCCCGGCCGGCCGTCAGCCCCGGCAGAACCGCCGGGCGATGGCCTCGTAGACGGTGACGGCGCGGTTCACCTCGGCGAGGTCCACCCACTCGTCGACGGTGTGGCTGCGCTCGCTGGCGCCCGGGCCGAGCTTGACGCCGGGCGCGTCGGCGAGGTGGGCCCAGTCCGACAGGGTGGCGCTGCCGAAGGGCTCGGCCTCGGGCAGGACGGCGCGGACGGCGGCCCAGAGGCGCGAGTCGGGCGGGGTGGCGACGGGGCGGAAGCGGTCGGAGCGCACGCGCACCTCGCTGGCGACGGCGGCGCGCACCCGGGCGGTGGCGGCCTCGGGAGACAGCTCGGGAATCGTGCGGAGGTCCACGACGAGGTCGCAGCGGTCGGGGATGACGTTGTGGGCGTGGCCCGCCTGGATCCGCGTGACGGCCAGGGTGGTGGGGCCGAGCCTCGGGTCGCGCTCCGGCCAGTCGAGGGCCGCCAGCGCCACCACGTCCCGGGCGGCGACCTCGATGGCGTTGACGGCGAGGTGCGGGCGGGCGGCGTGGCCGGCGCGGCCCCGGGCCGTGAGCTCCAGCACGAGCAGGCCCCGCTGCGCCACCGCCGGGCGCAGGCCGGTGGGCTCGCCGAAGATCGCGCCGTCCAGCGGGCCGAGGGAGGGGCGGAAGGCGCCGAAGCCGCCGCGGCCGCGCTCCTCCTCGCAGGTCGCCGCCAGGACGACGGTCCCGCCGCGCAGGTCGCGGAGTCGCACCAGGGCCGCGGCCATCGCCGCCACCGAGGCCTTGGCGTCGCCGGAGCCCCGGCCGTAGAGGCGGCGCGCCCCGGCGACCGTCTCGACGGCGGCGCCGAAGGGGTCGCGGGTCCAGCCCTCCCCCGGCGGCACCGTGTCGGTGTGGCTGTTGAGAAGCAGCACCGGCTCCCCGCGGCCGACCCGCGCCTCGAGGTTGCGCCCCTCGACCCGCGCGGCCACGCCCCGCGTCTCCAGCCACTCGGCCAGCAGCGCCACCACCGCCTCCTCCTCGCCGCTCGGCGAGGGGGTGCGGACCAGCGCCGCCAGCAGGGCCTCGACCTCGGTCACGCCAGCCCCGCCGGGCCGCCCGCCGGCTCCGCCGGGGCGCTGTCCGCCTCGGCCACCACCAGCGACCCGCTGCCGGCGGTGGTGAAGACCTCCTCGAGCAGGGCGCCGGCCCGCCGGCCGTCCACGACGTGCGCCCGGGGCACGCCCCCCTCCAGCGCCGCGCGAATCGCCGCCGCCTTCGGGCGCATCCCGCCGCTGATGACGCCCGCCTCTTCGAGCCGCGCCAGCTCGCCGAGGTCGGTCCAGTGC
>WGAH01000424.1 GCA_015489145.1 Deltaproteobacteria bacterium | reverse complement strand
CCCGGACCGCCGGCTCGGAGACGGCCGCGGGCGGGACCGCGGCGGGAGGAGGCTCGGGAGGTTCGGGGCGGCAGGCCCCGGCGACGAGCAGGACGAGGGCGGCGGACGGCGGGGGGCGGGTCATGTTTCGACCGAGATGGTTGTTACCGTCGGGTAACAACCGGGGGGGCGGCGTGGGTCCGAAAGGTAACACCCCGGGAGCCGGCATGGGCTCGGAAAGGCCGGCGGCACGGACAAAGGCGTCGAATTCGCGGGTGGCACGCTCCGTGCAGGGTGGTTCGCCCCTGAAGCCCGATCGTCGGCCGGAGGATTCATGCCAACCGACACCAAGTCCTCGTCCCCCACCCGTCGTCGCCTCCTCGAACAGGGCGCGGCGCTGGGCGCTGGCGCCGCGGCCCTGGGCGCCGCCGCCCTCGCCGGTCGGACCGCCCGCGCCCACGGCGAGTCCACGAGCGCCCCGAGCTGCGACGGCGACGTCCGCGCCAACCCCGACCAGGACGACGCCCCGGTTCGCTGGGGCTTCCTGGTCGACCTCGACCGCTGCCGGGGCTGCGACGCCTGCTCGGTGGCCTGCAAGACGCAGAACGACGTGCGCCTCGGCGTGTTCCGCAACGGCGTGATCAAGGGCGAGAAGGGGACCTTCCCCGACACCCGCCGGGTGTTCATCCCGTGGCTCTGCAACCACTGCAAGGACCCGGCCTGCCTGAAGCGCTGCCCGGTGGACCCGGTCAAGGCCGTGCTCTCCTTCGAGGACGGCACCGAGATCGAGTACTGGCGCCGCGCGACCTACCAGCGCCCGGACGGCCTCGTGCTCGTCGACCAGGACCGCTGCGTGGGCTGCGGCTACTGCGTCGAGGACTGCCCCTACGGCGCCCGGTACCTCGACTGGTCCAAGCCCGCCGGCGGCGACCCGGCCAGCGTCGGCCTCGACATCGCCGACCCGCACCCGGTCGACAAGTGCGACCTGTGCGTCACGCGCCTCCAGAACGGCGTCGTGCCGGCCTGCGTCAACACCTGCCCTTCCGACGCCCGCCTCGCCGGCAACCTCAACGACCCGAACAGCGAGATCAGCCGGCGCATCGCCGAGGCCACCGACGTCACGACCCTGCTCCCCGACGTCGGGACGCTGCCGCGGGTCTTCTACATCGGCCTCGGAGACGACGCCGACGTCTACATCGAGGGCTACGACATCCGCGAGGATGCCCTGCTCCAGTTCAACACCCCGGGCGCCTGAGCCTTCGCCGAGTCCCGAGAGGAGCATCCCATGATCAAGTTCTTCGGCAAGAACACCACGGAGACGACGGACCCCGGCGCGGAGGCCGAGGGCCTGAGCCGGCGCAGCCTGCTCGCCCTGCTCGGCACCCGGAGCGCCGCGGTGATCGGCGGCACCCTGGCCGTGGCCTGCGGCACCACCGAGGAGGACACCGGCACCTCCCTCGATTGCAGCGGCGATCCCGAGCTCGACGACGCCATCGTCGGCGAGATCGAGGACGGCCTCGCCCGCGACTGGTCGCCCGCGACCGGCGCCGAGCGCACCGCCGTGCCGACGGCCTGCTGGCAGTGCGTCGTCCGCGACGGCGCCGTCGGCTACGTCGAGGACGGGCGCCTCGTCAAGCTCGAGGGCAACCCGAAGCTGCTGCGTACCAACGGCAAGCTCTGCGCCCGCGGCCAGGGGGGCGTGGGCCAGGTCTACGACCCCGACCGGCTGCTGTTCCCGATGCGTCGCGTCGGCGCCCGCGGCGAACACCAGTGGGAACGGATCACCTGGGACGAGGCCCTGTCCGAGCTCGCCGACAAGCTCCGCGAGATCCGCGCCGAGGACCCCAAGTACTTCATGTTCCACTACGGACGCATGAAGGGCTCGTCGAGCAAGCTCACCAAGAGCTACTTCCTGCCCGCCTTCGGCACCAAGACCGTCTCGGGCCACACCGCGCTGTGCGAGGCGAACAAGTGGGTCGCGCAGGAGCTGGTCTGGGGCAAGCACTACGACGTTCCCGACGTCGAGAACTCCAACCTCATCCTGTGCATCGGCGCCAACCCGATGGCGGCGCACACCAGCCACGTCCCGCTGGTGCAGCGCCTCAGCCGGCGGGTGTTCCAGGAGGGCGTCAAGCTCTACACCTTCGACCCGCGCATGTCCGAGACCGCGGCGAAGTCGACGAAGTGGCTGCCGGTGAAGCCCGGCACCGACCTCGCGATCGTGCTCGCGATGCTCTACCACATCGTGACCAACGACCTCATGCCCGACGAGGGCCGTGAATTCATCGAGACGTGGAGCAACATCGACAAGGGCGACTTCGACACGAAGATGGATCGCCTCAAGGACTTCCTCCAGTACCCCGACGCCTACATCGCCGACATGATCGACGCCGACCCGGACCTGGTCTCGTACTGGGACCCGGACGACCAGCCCCCGGGCGGCTACACGCCGGCCTGGGCCGAGGAGGTCACGGGGGTCTCGGCGACCGACATCATCCAGATCGCCGAGGAGTACGCCGCCGCGAGTCCCGGCGCCTGCATCATCAGCTACCGCGGCGCCGTGATGAAGTGGCAGGGCGTCAACACCGAGCGCGCGATCCTGCTCCTCGAAGGCCTTTGCGGCAACATCGACGCCCCGGGCGGCCGCGTCCACGGGGTCGGCGCGAGCTGGGACTACCACACGACCTACCCCAAGCCGGACGCCTCCACCTCGAAGCTGGACTTCGAGAACAGCGAGGCCTACATCTCGGCCAACCACCACGCCACCCACCAGGTGCTCAGCCAGATCCGCGACGCCGACGAGCGCCCCAAGCTGTACTTCACGTACTGCTACACGCCGACCTACGCGAACGGCGACATCCAGGAGAACATCGACATCCTCACCGACGAGTCGATCATCCCCTATTTCGTGTCCTGCGACGTGGCCTACGGCGATTCGACCATGTACGCCGACCTCATCCTCCCCGATGCGACCTACCTCGAGCGGTGGGACTGGGAGGACATGGTCAGCATGAACCACATCCACGAGTACTACATCCGGCAGCCGGTGGTGGAGCCCCTCGGCGAGGTCCGCAACCTCATGGACGTGTGGATCGAGCTGGCCGGGATGCTCAGCGAGGGCCCCGACGACCCGCTGGAGCAGGTCGCCGCCATCGGCAGCATGGAGAACTTCGTCAAGGCGGCCTGCAACGACACCGAGGCGGTGAACAGCGCCGGCATCGCCGCGGGCTACGCCGACGGCTTCGAGTTCATGAAGGCGGTGGGGGCCTGGTACGACCCGAAGGAGGAGCCGGCCTACTACCCCTACCTCGACGTGGTGGACGCCGAGATCACCGACCCGGACGAGGTCGACGACGACGACGAGAACACCTACAACTTCCTCGACGACGAGGGCGTCGTCTGGAACTGCACGAAGGCCGAGTTCCTGGAGGGCTACCGCAACGTCAGCGGGGCCTACAAGAAGTACGTCGGCCAGGTGATCGACGACACGGGCACGATCTACAAGGGCTTCAAGCCCGACAAGGTGAACAAGAGCGGCCTGTTCGAGGTCGACAGCCCGATCCTCACGGGGAAGCACTACCCCGGCCTGCCGGCCTGGATGCCCATCCCGGAGCAGCGCGAGCCCCTGGCGAGCAACGAGCTGCTGCTCATCACCTACAAGCTGCCCACGCAGACCCACTCGCGCACGCAGAACTGCAAGCTGCTGACCGAGCTCGACCACCACAACCCGGCGTGGATCCACCCGGACACCGCCGCGAGCCTGGGCATTCGCGACGGGGACGAGGTGAAGGTCTCGCTGAGCCGCAAGGTCTACAACGGCTACGAGATGACCGACCAGCGCGGCGTCGAGTCGGACGGCGTCGTGATGGAGGTGAAGCTCACCCAGGCGATCCGTCCCGGCGTCATCGGCGTGTCGCACCACTTCGGGCACTGGGCCTACGGGCGCTACGCCTCGGGCAACCCGAACCCGATGGTGGGCAGCGACGGCGACCAGGACGCCCAGGCCGCCAACGACCCGGACAGCGGGGCCGTGTGGTGGAAGGAGTTCGGCTACACGGCGAACTGGGTCCTGCCGAACGCGGGCGACCCGATCGGCGGCGGCCGGCGGTACTTCGACTGCGTCGTCGCGGTGGAGAAGGCC
>WGAH01000423.1 GCA_015489145.1 Deltaproteobacteria bacterium | reverse complement strand
GACGTCTCGACGATGGCGGCCTGGCGAACGCTTTCGATAGAAGACGACGTCCTCACCATCCTGCTGACCTACCTCGACGGCAGCCAGAGCCGCGCGACCGTGCGCTTCGCCGACACCGACACCATCGTGATCCGTTTCGGCAACCAGGAACCGCTCCGCCTCGTCCGCTACGACCCCTGACCCGGCGGCTCGTCGAGGAGGGGCAGCGGGGGCAGGGCCAGAGCGGGCTCCCGGGCGACGGCCTCGGTCCACCAGGGCAGCCGGGCGAAGACCTCGGCGTGGTCGCGAAACAGCGGGCAGACCGCGTCGAGGCGGCCGCCGCCGGGCAGGTCGAGTTCCAGGCGCAGGGCGTGGAGGCCGAGGCGGGTGAGGCCGTAGTTGTCGCGCCACCAGCGGTTGACGCGGCTGTCGCCGTGCGCGTGGTCGCGGATCACCGGGTGGGAGAGGTCGCGGACGTGGCGGCGGACCTGGTGGTTTCGCCCGGTCTCCGGCCGCACCCGGAGGAGGCTGCACCGGGGATCGCGGGAACGGCCGAGGCAATCGACCACCGACCGCGCCGGGACGTAGCGATCCGGCCCGAGCTTGATCGGGGTCTCGACCACCACCGGCCCGTCGGCGGAAAACCAGCCGCGCACCAGGGCCACGTAGGTCTTGCGCGCCGTGGGGGCGCCGAGGGCGGCGTGCAGCGGGCCGGCCAGCGCCCGGTCGGTGGCGAAGAGCAGGCAGCCCGAGGTGGCGCGGTCGAGGCGGTGGACCGGCCACACCCGGCGGCCGACCAGGTCGCGCACCCGCTGGAGCGCGGCGTACTCGCCCAGGGTGTGCGCCCCCCGGTGGACCACCAGGGAGGGCGGCTTGGCGACGACGATCCAGCCCTCACCCCGGGCCAGCACCCGGAGGGGCACCCGTTCCGCCGACCGCGCCACCCGCACCTCCCGCCGGGACCGTAGCCGGCGGCGGCGTCGTTGTCCCGGCGACCTCCTCCTCGGCCCGGGCGCGGGCCCCGAGGCGGGCCAGGGCGTCGGCGATGGCCGCGGAGACGGCCGCCTCGTCCGCCTCCAGCCGGGCGATCCAGATGCGGGCCGTCGCCTCCTCCACCGCGGCTTCCAGCCGGGCGCGCTCGGCCTCCAGGCGCCGCCGGGCCGCGGCGAGGGCCGGCGCCGCCGCGCCGCCGGCGGGCAGGCGGTCGAGCTGGCGCTCCCGGGCGTCGAGGCGGGCCCGGGCGGCCTCCACCGCCGCCGCCACCTCCTCGCCGGCCTCCCCGGCCACCGCCCGCAGGTCGTCGAGGGTCCAGGACCGCCGCCCCTCCGGCAGGTCGGCGCCGAGGAAGAAGGGCCAGAACAGCGCCCGCAGGAGCCGGTCCCCGAGACCGCCTCCGGCCCGGCGGCCGAGGACCAGGCCCGCCCCGAGCCAGAGGCCGGCGAGGAGCAGCACCCGCGCCGGCCCCGTCACCGCAGCACCGCCGCGCCCAGGGCGCGCAGGGCCTCGGCCAGGCCGTTGCTCTCGAGGGGGCGGAGCAGGACCGCCTCGCCGGGGGCGCCGACGACCGGCCGGAGCAGCCAGGCGAGCTGCAGGGCGGCGAGGCCGAAGGCGGCGGCGGCGGCCAGGCCGGCCAGGGGCGGGATTCCCCGCAACAGCCGCCGGGCGCCGACCAGGCCGGCGAGGAGCGCGACCCCCAGGCCCACGAGGACCACCCGCCGGTACACCCACCACGGCGAGGCCCCCGGCCCCGACAGGCTGAGCCAGGCCACCACCACCACCGGGGCCAGGCCGGCGAGCACGAGGCCCACGGTGGCCAGCGCGTGCAGCGCGAAGGGGGCCAGGCGGGCGAAGGGCACCGGCCGCCCGGCGAGGTGGGTGGCGAGCCAGGTGGCGGGCAGGGACACGGCGCCGGCGAGCAGCAGCACCAGGGGGAGCTTGACGGCGGTGGCCCCGGCCTGGAGCCAGCCGCCGGGCAGCCCGACGGCGAGGCCGTAGACGGCGGTGCCGGCGGCGGCGACCCGGAGCAGGCGCCCGGTGAGG
>WGAH01000422.1 GCA_015489145.1 Deltaproteobacteria bacterium | reverse complement strand
TCCCGGCAGGCGAGGTCCTCCCCGTGAAACACCTCCGCGGCAGGGTGCTGGTCGTCGACGACCAGCACCCTGCCGCGGAGGTGTTTCACGGGGAGGACCTCGCCTGCCGGGAGAGGATAGCGGATCGGCGGGGGGCTCAGCGAATGCGGACCCCGACGGGCCACAGGGCCCAGACCTGCTCGCCGGTGCGGGCGGCGCGCCGGGCCAGCTCGACCTCGGGGGGCAGCGGGCCGGGGCCCTCCACGGCGAGCACCTCGCGGGCCAGGGCCTCGACGGCGCGGTGGGCCAGCTCCCCGTCGGGGCCGGGGCGGTCGGCGTAGACGACGAGGTCCACCGGCGCCCGCGCCCCGAGACCCGCCTCCTCGAGGGCGCGCTCGAAGGCCTCGGTGAAGCCGCCGAGCTCGTCGACGAGGCCGATCTCCCGGGCGCGGGCCCCCGACCACACCCGGCCCCGGGCGATCGCCTCCACCTCCTCGGGGGTGAGCCCGCGCCCCTCGGCGACCCGCTCCTTGAACTGCCGGTAGGTGTCGCCGACCAGGGCGTCCATGCGCGCGAGCTGCTCCTCGTCGAGGGGACGGGAGCTGCTCCACATGTCGGCGTTGCGGCCGCGGGCGTAGACCTCGGTGGTGACCCCGAGGCGGTCGTAGAGGCCGGCGAGGTTGAGCTTGCCGGCGTAGACGCCGATGCTGCCCGTGATCGTGGTCGGCTCGGCGTAGATCGCGGTGGCCCCGGCGGAGACGTAGTAGCCGCCGGAGGCGGCGACGCTGCCCATGCTCACGATCACGGGTTTTCCGTCGTCGGTGAGGCGGCGCACCGCCCGCCAGATCTGGTCGGAGGCGAAGCTGCTGCCGCCGGGGCTGTCGACGCGCAGGAGCACGGCGGCGACGCGGTCGTCCTCGCGGGCGGCGTCGAGCTGGGCCACGACGGTGCGCGAGCCGGTGACCCGGCCGCTCAGCAGGCCCGGGCCGCTGGACCAGCCGGTGGAGATCGGCCCGTCGACGTAGACGAGGGCGACGGCGTGGGGCGCCGACCAGCCCGGGGTGGGGTCGGGCAGGCGGTAGTCGTCGTCGACGGCGGTGTCCTCGCCGAAGCGGTCCGCCAGCGCGTCGTCGAGCTCGTCGGGGTAGGCGAGGCGGTCGACGAGGCGGGCGTCCAGCGCCTCCCGGGCGGTGAGCGGGGCCCGGTCGACGAGGGCGAGGAACTCGTCGACGCCGAGGTTGCGGGCCTCGGCGATGCCCTCGGCCCAGCGTCCGGCCAGGTCGTCGAGCAGGGCGTTGATCTGCTCGCGGTAGGGCTCGCTGGCCTCGGTGCGGGTCCAGGGCTCGGGGCCGGACTTGTACTCGGCGCGGCGGGTGTACTGGGCGTCGAGGCCCACGAGGTCGAGGAAGCCCCGGTAGAACTGGAGCTCCGCGGACAGGCCGGTGATGTCGAGGGTCGCCGCCGGGTGCATCACCACCTCGTCGGCCGCCGAGGCGAGGAAGTAGGCGGCGTTGGAGGTGCTCTCGTCGAGGTAGACCACCACCGGCTTGCCGGCCTCCCGGGCCCGGGCGAGGCTGCCGCGCAGCTCCTCGACCTGGGCGAAGGAGAAGGGGACGGACTCGAGGCGGAGCACGATGCCGCGCACCGAGCGGTCGTGCGTGGCGCCCTCGAGGCGCCGGAGCAGGTGCACGTAGGCCTCGCCCGGCTCCGAGAACAGCCCGCCGGCGGGCTGGTAGGGGTAGGCCTCGTCCAGGGTGAGGTCGACGACGCGGCCGGGGCCGACGGCGACGCGCTCGGCGTTGTCGCTGCCCGCGAGCCAGGCGATGCCGGCGGGGGAGCCGCCGTCGGCGTCGGCCTGGGCGAGCACGCCGCTTCCGTACTCGCCGAACCAGACCTCGAGGCCGAGGCCGACCCGCCCGGTGGAGTCGCCGGTGCCGCGCAGGATCAGCCCCTCGGCGGGGCGGGCCTGGAGGGCGACTTCGAGCAGGCCGTCGGGGGCGCTGCCGTCGGGGCCGGTCACGAGGTAGTCGGCGCCGAGCATGAGGCGGTCGCCCCAGGGACGGATCGCGACGCCCGGGCCGAGGCGTTGCTCGACGCCCAGCTCCGGGTGGGGCTCGCCGATGTCCTGGATCACGCCGCCGAGGCCCAACCAGGGCAGCGGGCGCCAGGTCATGCCGAGGTCCCAGGTGACGAAGTTGTTGTCGGGACCGCTCGGGAGCTGCCAGCCGAGGTGGGCGCCGAGGCCGAGGCGTTCGTCGAGGCGCAGGCCGAGGCCGGTGGAGAAGGTGGTCCAGGAGTCGACGTCGGGGGTGGAGCGGTAGGACAGGCCCAGTCCCAGCGCGCCCTGCTGGAGGGCCAGGGCCAGGCCCGAGGGGCTGCCGGCGGAGAAGCCCCGGCTGTAGGCGGCGTACAGGCTCTGGTCGGGGGCGAGGGCGAAGTTCGCCGGGTTGCGCCACAGGGCGCTGGCGCCGTCGTCGCCGGCCACCGTGGTGCCCGGGAGCACGGGGCGGTCGGGTGCGGCCCGCCCGCGGGCG
>WGAH01000421.1 GCA_015489145.1 Deltaproteobacteria bacterium | reverse complement strand
GGATGGCCTTGTTGTAGGCCTGGATCACGTCGTCCCGCCGGATCGCGCCGATCGGCACCGTCGAGGTGCCCTCGGGCAGCACCGGGATCTCCTCGTAGGTCCGCCGGGCGATGCGCCGCATGGCGTGGTCGAGGGTGTCGTCCTCGCGCACGGTGATCGGCCGGGTGGACATGAGGTCCTCGGCGGTGAGCCGGTCGCCCTCGTCCTTGACCCGGGGCAGGTTGTGGCGGATGTCGTCCACGCTGACGATGCCCTTGAGGCAGCCCTGGGCGTCCACCACGAAGAACTCGTAGTGCTGGCTCTCGATCATGCGCTCGACCAGCTCGCGCAGGGTGGTGCCGAGGCGCACCGTCTCCATGTCGCGGCGCATCACGTCGCGGACGCGCACGGTCTTGAGGACGTTGACCTCCTGGCCCTGGTGCAGGTGGATGCCCCGCCGGGCGAGCTTGATCGTGTAGATCGACTCCTTGGAGAGCCGCTGGGACACGAGGGTCCCGACGATGACCGACACCATGAGCCCGAGGATCACGTGGTAGTCGCCGGTCATCTCGAAGATGATCAGGATGGCCGTGATCGGCGCGTGGGTGGCCGCCGCCACCATGGCCCCCATGCCGACGACCGCGTAGGCGCCGGGGGAGGCGATGGGGAAGCCGAGGACCGCGCCGGCCAGGGCGCCCACCGCGCCGCCGAGCGCCGCGCCCATGAACAGCGAGGGCGCGAACACCCCGCCGGAGCCGCCGCTGCCGAGGGTGAAGGTGGTCGCCAGCAGCTTGGCGCCGAAGAGCAGCAGCAGCATGGCGATGCCGAAGTGCCCCTCCAGCATGGGCAGGATGGTGTCGTAGCCGACGCCCATGACCTGCGGCAGCGCCAGGCCGACGAGGCCCACGCCCAGGCCGCCGATGGCCGGCTTGACGACCTCGGGCACCTCCTTGAGGCCGTCGAAGCGATCCTCGAACCAGGCCAGCGCCCGCACGTAGGCGACGGCCGCCCCCGCCACGACCAGGCCGAGCGCGGCGTAGACGAGCATCTCCCAGGCGTTGAGCAGCTCGTAGCGGGGGATCTCGAAGGCGGGCACGTTGCCGAGGAAGGAGCGGGCGACGGCGGTGGAGGTGACCGAGGCGATGACCACGGCCCCGAAGGGCACCGAGGCGAAGTGGCCGAGGATGACCTCGGCGGCGAAGAAGGCCCCGGCGATGGGGGCGTTGAAGGTGCCGGCGATGCCGGCGGCGGCGCCGCAGGCCACGGCGGCGCGCATGCCCTTGGTGGGGAGCTTGAGGAGCCGGCCGATGGTCGAGCCCACCGCCGAGCCGATCTGCACGATGGGGCCCTCGCGACCGACCGAGCCGCCGCTGGCGATGCACACCGCCGAGCCCACGGCCTTGCCGAGGACGACGACCGGCCGGATCAGCCCGCCCTTGCGGGCCACCGCGTCCATGACCTCGGGAACGCCGTGCCCCTTGGCCTCCGGGGCGACGAAGCGCGTGATGAGGCCGACGAGGAGGCCGCCGACGGCGGGCACCAGGATCACCAGGATGAAGGGGGCCGCCTGCACCTTCTCGAGGGGGGTGCCCGGGCTGCTCCAGAACAGCTCCTCGAAGGCGCCGATGAGCCAGCGGTAGACCACCGCGCCCAGCCCGCCGGCGACGCCGACGACGACGCCGATGAGCAGCATGGTGGTGCGGTTGCCGATGGGGAGGCGTCTTCCGAGGAGCACGGGCGCCTCGCGCCGCTTCCATCGCCGGTCGGCTTCCTCGGTGGACTCTCGCGGGAGCGGGTCTTCCTCGGCGGAGGGGTGCTTCATGGCGGGACCTCCGGGCCTGCGGTCTCCAGGGCGGCCGCGGGGTGGCGGAGCGCGGGCTATCCCGCCACCCCCCCCGCCGCACCCGCGGGGCGGTGGTCAGACCGCGAGGCCCAGGGCGCGGCGCAGGGCGAGGTCGACGCGCTTGACCCCGTAGCCCTGGTCGACCCAGACGTGGCGGACGCCGGCCTGCTTGCAGGCGTCGACGAGGATGTCGCAGAGCTTGTGGTTGATGAAGCGCCGCAGGAAGATCGCGAAGTCCACGTTGCCGGCCTCGATGCGGTCGCGCAGGGACTGCACCCGGCGGGTGTTCCAGCCGCGCTCCCAGCTCACCTCGGCGAAGCCGAAGGCCTCGCGAATGCGCTCGCGGGAGTTCGCGCGTTCGTCACCGCCGACGATGACCGCGACCTTGCCGCGGGTGGCGGCGAGCACGCCGGGGGTCGGCGACCAGCCGGGGCGGGCGTCCTCGGCCGCGTCGGCCCTCTCGTCGCTGGCGAGGCGCTCGCGAATGCGCTTGCGGAGGGTCTTGCAGCGCCCGGCGTTCTCGAGGACCTCGAGGTGGGGGGTGGCGACCTCGAGGAGGTCCGGGTCGTCGCTGGACAGGCCGGCCCGGACGATCGCGTCGAGGCGCTCGGCGATGGCCTCGTCGGCCAGCTCGCCCTCGTCGAGCTCGGCCCGCAGGTCCTCGAGCATCACCCGGGCGCGGTCGTCGGCGCCGCCGTTGCGGACGTGGTTGAGGCGGTGCAGCCAGTCCCGGGCGTCGGCCTCCCACGAGCGCCGGCGCGGGGTGTGGCCGCGGCTCAGGCCGTTGACCCAGCCCGGCCGCGCCTCCTCGCTGTGGGCGGTGAGGCGCTGGAAGATCGCGTCGATGGTGCTCGACCAGTTCGGCACGCCGGCGTCGACGGGCACCTCGTCCTGGATGCGCCGGGCCCGGGCGGCGAGCAGGCCCATGGCGAGGCGGTGCCAGGTGCGGGGGATCTCGGTGAGGAGGTCCAGCTCCTTGGTGATCGCGGCGATCTCCTGGAGCTCGCGCCGGGCGGCGGCCCGCTCGGCGACCGAGGGCACGTGGGCGATGCGCTGGAGGAGGGCGCGCGCCTGCTCGGCGCGCCAGGCCCGGTGCCGGGCGTCGGGGTCGTCGGCGAAGTCGTCGCGCTTCTCGAAGCGCTCGGCGAGGCGGGCGATGTCGGCCAGCGAGGCGGGCGGCCCGGCGGGCATCGGGGGGGTCGGCCGGGCGACGGCCTCGGTTATCTCGGCCTCCTCGGTGATGTCGGCTTCCTCGAAGGGGGATTCCGCCCGCTCGACGGCGGGGCCCTCGTCCGCGGCCGGCGCCGGCGCGGCGCCGCCGAGGACCATGCGCGGGAGCCGCGGCGCGGCGTCGGGCTCGGCGGGGGCCTCGTCGGGAGCGGCGTCCTCGGGGTCGTCGAGGGGCACCAGCGCCGCGACGAGCGCGGCGACGGGCTCGGGCGGGGCGGAGCCGAAGGGCGCGTCCGCCCGCACCACGTCGATGGTCTCGGCGTCCGGCTCCGGGCCGCGCTGCACGAGCACCGCGCGGCCGGCTCTCAGGTGGGCGAGGAGGGCGAGGCCGAGGTCGCGGGCCGCCCGGTCCCGCTCGGCGAGGCGGTCCCGGACCCGGGCGAGCCCGACGGGGCCGAGGGCGCCGTCGTCGGCGGCGCGGCGCAGGGCCGCGTCGAGCTCGGCCTGGGCGAGCCAGGCGGCGTGGGCGGTGTCGTGAAGGTGCATCGGGTCGAGGTCGACGAGGGGTTGCACGGTCATGGTGGGCCTCCCGGGCTGGGGTTCACCCGGCAGACGCGCGGGCCGCCGCCAACCGGACACCGACCCGCGCGCCGGCCGGTGCCGACACCATGCTCCCACGGTTGGACAGAAAGTGTCCAGCGCCCGGTTTCCCGAGGAGCCCGGCCTCCGACCGGCATCCAGCCGAAGGAAGCGGCAAGATGCCGCTTCTACAAGCGCGCCCGAGGACCGGCGGCGAAGCGCCGACCGACGCGCGGCACCCGTGATGGGGCGATCACGGTTCCAGGCCGATCATGCCGATCATTCCGGACCGGGTTGTTCGCAAGCCCCCCGAATTCGCTAGCCCCGCGAAACAAGCCCCGTCTGGATGCTAGCCCATCGGCCCTTTCCGGCCCTCTCCGGCGCCTGGCCGGGGACTGCCCGACGGTAGAACCTGCGTTCTTGCGGCGACCGATGGTGCCCCCCCTAGCATCATGAGGGGGGTTGTTTTTCCGGGCGATCATCTGGAGGGGGCTTGTCGTCAACCCCCCGCCCGGTGATCGCCTGGCGGCGGGAGACACGAGGTGCGCGCCCGGAGCGTCGTGGAGGAGAGCGCCGGGGTGCCCATCGCCGAGATCGTCGTGCCCGGCACCGGCGACTTCGTCACCTTCGACACCGTGGTCGATGCCCTCGACCTCGTCGCCGCGAGCCCGTCGACCTACCCGGTGGGCGGCCGGGTCCCGAACCAGGTAGTAGCTGTGGGCCGCGTAGATGTGCTGGAAGCCGTCGCGCGTGGCGGGATCGTCGACCCAGCTGTCGTAGGTCTCGACGGTGCCGTCCACGTAGACGAGGTTGCCGTAGACGAGGTCGAAGTCCCCGCTGGCCGCCAGGTCGGTGGACTTCCCCTCGTGGGTGAGGCCGCGCTCGGGCCCGGTCTTGGCCGACCACGAGGCGGGTTCCGCGAAGGTGGGGTCCGGGGCGGTCCAGGCATCCAGGGTGAGCGTGGTGGTGTCGCCGCCCACGGACACCGCGGTGTAGGTGCCGGTCGCCACCGCTTCCCCGGTGGGGTAGCGGTGCGGGCTTTGGCAGTCCCAGCTCCAGTCGCCGCAGGCGGGGGCGCCCACCCCGTCGGCCGAGT
>WGAH01000420.1 GCA_015489145.1 Deltaproteobacteria bacterium | reverse complement strand
GTTCCTTGCAGTCCTCGCACAGGCGGCGGACGAGGCGCTGGGCGAGCACCGCGAGGAGCGAGCTGGCGACGAGGAAGGGCTCGATGCCCATCTCGACGAGGCGGGTGAAGGCGGTGGCGGCGTCGTTGGTGTGGATGGTCGAGAAGACGAGGTGGCCGGTGAGCGACGCCTGGATCGCGTTCTCGGCCGTCTCCCGGTCGCGCGTCTCGCCGACGAGGATGACGTCGGGGTCCTGGCGGAGGTGGGCGCGCAGCATGGTGGCGAAGGTGAGGTCGATCTTCGGGTTCACCTGCGTCTGGCCGATGCCGCGCAGCTCGTACTCGATCGGGTCCTCGATGGTGAGGATGTTCTTGTCCGGCGAGTTGATCTCGCTGAGCGCCGAGTAGAGGGTGGTCGTCTTGCCGGATCCGGTGGGGCCGCTGACGAGGATGATGCCGTGGGGCATGCGGATCAGGCGGCGGAAGCGCGCCATCGTGTCCTCGGACATGCCCACGTGGTCGAGGTTGAACACCGCGCCCTTCTCGAGGAGCCGCATGACGACCCGCTCGCCGTGGCGCACCGGGATCGTGCTGACGCGCACGTCGATCTCGCGGCCGGCCATGCGGGTTCGGATGCGGCCGTCCTGGGGGATGCGCTTCTCGGCGATGTTCAGCCCGCTCATGATCTTGACGCGGCTGACGATGGAGGCCTGCAACCGGGGCGGCGGCTTGACGATCTCGTAGAGCACGCCGTCGATGCGGAAGCGGACCACCAGCTCCTTCTCGAAGGGCTCGATGTGGATGTCGCTGGCGCGCTCCTTGATCGCCTGGGCGAGCAGGGAGTTGACGAACCGGATGATCGGCGCCTGGTTCGGGTCGTCGAGGAGGTCCTCGGCGAGCTGGAGGTCGGCCTCGCCGGCGATGTCCTCCTGCTCGCCCTCGATTTCCTCCATGACCGCGCTCGCCGAGCGGCTCGCCTTGTCGTAGGAGCGGTTCGTCGCGCTGCGGAGCACCGCCGGCGAGACGACGACGGCCCGCACGGGCCGGTCGTAGAGCACCCGCAGGTCGTCGAGGGCGGGGATGGCCCGCGGGGAGCTGATCGCCACCTCGACGGCGCCGTCCTTCTCCCAGAGGGGGAGCACGCCCTGCTCCCGGGCCAGCCCGAGGGGGATGGAGCGGATCAGCTCCACGTCCACCGCGTCCACGTCGATGTCGTCGAGGAGCGGCAGGCCGGTCTGCTCGGCGACGCTGCGGGCGATGAGCTCGCCCGCCACGTCGTCGGAGCGGATCAGCGTCTCGACCAGGTCGACGCCGAGGCGCTCGGCGGCCTGGCGGGCCTCTTCGAGGCGCTCGGGCGGAACGCCCTTGCGGAGCAGCAATTCGTCGAGGGGGTCGCGTCGGATGCCCACGGTGGCTCCTCAGGGGGTCGGCGGGTCCTGGTCGAGGGGGTCGGCGGGGGGCGCGTCGACGGGCCCGGTGGTGCTGTCGATCACGTCGAAGCGCTTCTCGTCGGCCTTCGGGCCCCGGTAGCGGCTCGGCTCGTCGACGACGTTCATGCTGTACGACAACAGGTGGGCGAGCTCCTGCTCCTGCTGCTCCCGGGACTTGCCGTAGAAGCGCTCGATGAAGGCCTTGCGCTGCGCCCACTTCACCCGGTAGACCTCCTCGAGGTCGGCCGGCTCGTCGATGACGTGGGGGGTGAGGAAGACGAGCAGGTTCGTCTTGCGGGTGACGTTGCGCTGGCCCCGGAACAGGCGCCCCACCAGCGGCAGGTCGCCGAGGATCGGCACCTTGGTCTCGACGGCGGTGTCGGTCTCGCCGATGAGGCCGCCGATCACGACGGTCTGGTTGTCGCGGACCACCACGGTGCTCTCGACGGAGCGCTTCGAGGTGATGAAGCCGGCGGAGTTCACGTCGAGGCCCTGGCTGTCCTCCTCGATTTCCTGCACCTCCTGGAAGACCTCGAGGGTGACGTAGTTCGACTCGTTGATCTGCGGCGTGACCTTCAGGGTGATCGCCACGTCCTCGCGCTGGTAGCTGACGATGGGGTTGTTGTTGTTGTCGCGGCTCGTGCTGATCGGGAAGGGGATGTTGCGGCCGACGACGATCTTGGCTTCCTCGTTGTCCATCGTGAGGATGTTGGGCGTGCTCAGGATGTTGACCGCCGAGTTGGACTGCAGCGCGTTGAGGGCCACGCCGAAGGCGGGCACGGTGAGCGTCTCGCCGTCGCCGACCACCCCGTCGCCGTTGGTGTCGACGCCGACGCCGATGGTCGGCCCGAAGATGCCCATCGCCAGGCCGCTGAGCGTGTCGGTGGACAGGCCGATGGAGGAGCCGTTGAGCTGGGCCGAGTACAGCGACAGGCCCCCGTCGTCGGTGACGCTGCCGGCGTGGACGCCGAGGCCGAACTCGTCGGTGTCCTCGTTGCCGAGCTCGAGGATCACCGCCTCGACGAAGACCTGCTTGCGCCGGATGTCGAGCTTCTCGATCACCTGCTGGATGATGCGGAACTGGTCGGGGGTGGCGATGATCACCAGGGAGTTGGTGTTCTCGTCGGAGGTGATGCGGACGCCGGAGTCGAAGGCGGCCACCGCCGAACCGCCCTCGCCGTCGGCGCCGCCCTCGGGGCCGAAGGGGCCGCCGGGGCCGCCGGGGGGCTGCCGGCGGTTGTTGCGGGCGTTCCGGTTGTTGCGGCTGTTCCGGCTGTTCCGGCTCGAGCTGCTCGACGAGCCGCTCTCGGAGAGGTTGGCGAGGACCTGGGCCACGTCCTCGGCCTTGGCGTGCTCGAGGTAGACGACGTGGATCTGGGCCCGGCTCGCCGGGTCGACGTCGATGTCGAGCTGGGCGATGAGCTGCTTGACCGCCTCGAGCGCCTCCTCGTTGGCGAGGATCACGAGGGAGTTGGTGCGCTCGTCGCTGATGATCTTCTCGATGTAGCTGCCTTCCTTGCCGACCTTGGTCGAGCTGGCCTCGGGCTTGGGCTCCGGCTCGTGGCGGTTTCGGCGGCTGCGGCGGTTGCGGCGGCTGTCGCGGCTGGAGCTGCTGCTCGAGCTGCTGCTGTCCGAGGCGACGCCGTAGACCTCCTTGATGATCTTGGCGATGTCCTCGGCCGTCGCGTACTGGAGGGGCACGATCTCGAGCTTCGCCTTGGGGGCGGCGACGTCGAGCTGGCTCACGATGCGGTAGACCCGCCGGATGTTGGTGGCCGCGTCGGTGATGATCAGCGTGTTGGTCGGCGCGTAGGCGATGACCTTGGCGCCCTTGCCGGCGAGCTCCTTGACCACGCTGCTCACGTCCGAGACGCTGACGTTCTCGAGCTGGATGATCTGGGTGACGTAGTTGTCGGTGTAGGGGATGGTGCCGCCCTCGTAGACCCGCGTGGGGGAGCTGGCGGCGTCGCCGTTGGGCACCACCTTCGTCGCCTTGCCGACGGTGACCGTGGTGTAGCCGGCCATCTCGAGGGCGCTCAGGAAGGCCTCGTAGGCCTCGCCCACCGTGACCGGCTGGTGGCTGATGATCGTGATCTCGCCCTTGAGGTCGTCGGTGAGGATGAAGTTGCGGCCGGTGATCTCGGCCATGAACTTCACGACGTCCGACAGGGGCGTGTCCACCATGTCGAGGTTGATCTTGTCGGCGCCGGTGGCGACCGGGGGACGCTGCCGGGGGCCGCCGAGACCCCGGGCCTCGGGCTCGGCGGGCTTGTCGGGCTCGGCCCGCTCGCCGGCGTCGCGGGAAGCGCCCGCCTCGTCGTCCTCGCCGGCCTCCGCCTCGTCCGCCGGGTCGCGCGGGGGCGGCGGCATGCCGGGGCCCGAGGCGCCGGGCATGGCGGTCGGCGGCTGGAGGGGACGGATGCGGGGGCCGGCGTCCTGGGCCTGGGCGGAGCCCGCGAGGAGGGCGAGGGGGACGAGGAGGCTGCGCAGCATGGAGCGTGTCCTGGTGCGGTCGGCGGGAAGCGGGGAGAGCGGGCGCATCAGCGGACCTCGTACTCGAAGGTCTGGCGCTGGTTGCGCCGGGTGATCTCGAAGGAGAAGTTGGAGTCGTTCTGGAGCGAGTTGTAGGCGTCCAGCGCGTTCTGCATGCTGTCGAGGGGCTTGCCGTTGACGGAGTGGACGACGTCGCCGTTCTTGAGGCCGAGCTTGTGGAACAGGGAGCGCCGCCGGATGCCGCTGAGGCGGTAGCCGTCGATTTCGCCGTCGGCGTTCTTGTGGGGGACGGCCCGGATCTGCGAGTAGAGCTTCTCGGGGTTCTTGAGGGCCTCGTCGACGATTTCGCGGTCGACGACGTACTTGTTGTCGCCGAGCTTCTGCACGCCGTCCTCGTCGTCGCCGCCCGGCGTCTTGCGGCCGGAGCCCTTCTTCTCCTTCTTGAAGCCCTTGCCGTCCTCCATGGCGATGTACTCGAGGGTGCCGTCGTTGCGCCGGATGATCACCCGGCGCTGCTCGATGCGGACGATGGTGGCCTCGCCGAGCAGCTCGTCGCCGATGCCGTAGCCGACGGCGCCGGTCTTGGACTTCTCCTCGGCGATGAGGGCCGAGGAGTAGGTCTCGGGCTCGGCGACCACCGTGGCGAGGAGCACGACCTTGAGGTCGGACTTGCGGTCGCTGTCGCCGGCCGTGTCGGCGACCGCCGGCTCGGCGCCGACCTTGCTCGAGTCGAAGATGTTGCGCTTGAGGATCGGGTCGGCGTAGTCCCGCTCGGCGCGGCGGCGCGGGGCCGCCGGCTTCTTCGGGGCCTTCGGGGCGGGCTCGGCCGCCGGCGCCGCCTCGTCGCCCTCGGGGGAGGCGAGGGCGACGTCGGCGAGCTCGGCCCCCTCGGGGAGGGCGAGGAAGTGGGCGGCGACGCGGGCCGCGCCCATGGCCGAGAGCCAGGCGAGGATGCCGGCGCCGGCGAAGGCGCCGACGACCGTCCAGGTGCGGCCCGTGCGGGGACGGGT
>WGAH01000419.1 GCA_015489145.1 Deltaproteobacteria bacterium | reverse complement strand
GGGGGGCAGGGGGCCCGGCCGGCCTGTCTCGGGCTACGGGCCCCGCGCGGGGGCCGACAGGTCGGCATCCTGGACGTCCGATGGTTCCGCCGGCGGGGTCCGCCGGTGGCCGACCCGATTAGCGCGGCCACCCCGGCGCGTCAAGGCCGCTCCCGGCGATGTCGCCCGGAGGCCGCGGCTCCCGCGGAGCCGATCAGCCGAACAGGCGGCTCACCGAGTCGTGGTGGTGGATCGCCCGAATCGCCTCGCCGAACAGGGGCGCCACGCTGACGACCTCGATCTTGTCGAGGGCGGCGCGCTTGCCGTCGAGGGGGATGGTGTCGGTGAGGATCACGCTTCGCACGGGGCTCTCGCGGAGGCGATCCACCGCGGGGCCGCTGAGCACGCCGTGGGTGGCCGTCGTGTGCACCTCGATGGCGCCCTCGCGCATCCCCGCTTCGGCTGCCTTCGTGATCGTGCCGGCGGTGTCGATCATGTCGTCGACGAGGATCGCGACGCGCCCCTCGACCTCGCCGATCAGGTGCATCACCTCGCTGACGTTGGCGCGCTCGCGGCGCTTGTCGATGATCGCGAGGCCGGCGCGGAGGCGCTTGGCGAAGGCCCGGGCCCGCTCGACCCCGCCGGCGTCGGGGGAGACGATGACCAGCTCGGCGTCGGGCCGCTCCCGGAGGATCGACCGCTCGATGTGGGCGCTGAGCAGCGCCGAGGAGTAGAGGTTGTCGACCGGGATGTCGAAGAAGCCCTGGATCTGGCCGGCGTGGAGCTCCATCGTCAACACCCGGTCCACGCCGGCGCGGCTGAGGAGGTCGGCGACGAGCTTGGCGGTGATCGGGGCGCGCGGCGCCACCTTGCGATCCTGCCGGGCGTAGCCGTAGTAGGGCATCACGGCGGTGATGCGGCCGGCGCTCGCCCGCTTGCAGGCGTCGACCATGATGAGCAGTTCCATCAGGTGGTCGTTGGCGGGGGCGCAGGTCGGCTGGATGAGGAACACGTCGCGGCCGCGCACGTTGTCCTTGATCTCGACGTTGATCTCGCCGTCGCTGAACCGGGAGACCGAGGCCTGGCCCATCGGGCTGTCGAGGTACTCGGCGATGCTGCGGGCCAGGGCCGGGTTGGCGTTGCCGGTGATCAGCTTGATTTCCGAGATCATGGGGCCTCCGGCGCCGGAACCTGGCTGGGGCGCCAGGACTCGAACCTGGATCGCCGGTTCCAAAGACCGGTGACTTGACCGATTAGTCGACGCCCCAGCAGGGGGCGATTCTATGGAGCCTCGACCGGCGCCGCAAGGGCGGTCGACCGCGGCGCCGCCTCCTCCCCCTCCCGGACCGCCCGCAGCCGGAGCGAGGGCACGCGACCCTCGGCGTCGGCCTCGGCGCGCCCCAGGGCGAAGGCCACCGCGCCGGCGAGGGCCCCCTCGTCGAGCTCGGGGCCGAAGGGGCGCCGGTCGACGAAGACCGCCGGGGCGCGGTCGATGCCGAGGAAGCCGGCGTGGCCGAGGTCCTCGCGGATCTCCTCGACGGTGCCCGCGTCGTCGAGGCACCGGCGGAAGCGGTCGAGGCGCAGGCCCGGGCGCGGGGAGAGCCCCTGCGCGGGCAGGGTCAGGGCGACGGTCTCCAGCGCGGCGCGGTTGACCGGCGGCCGCAGCCCCCGCAGCTCCCGCTGGTAGGCCCAGAAGGCCCGCTGGTGGTGGGCGCAGACCGCGGCCCGGGCGGCCAGGCAGTCGCCCTCGACCTCGGCGGCCCCGGGGGCGAGCAGGGAGTTGCAGGCGCGCTCGGCGGGGAAGTGCTCGAAGACGACCACCGCCTCGCGGGAGAAGACCTGCCCGACCCGCTCGACCACCCGCCAGGCCTCGCGGCAGGACTCCCCCAGGAAGCCGCAGAACAGCACGATCTCGACCGGCGCCCCCGCCTCGCCGGCCCGGGGGTCGAAGCGGTCCGTCGGCACGTCCGGCACCCGCGCGGGCAGCGCCACCGGCGGGCCCGGCTCGGCGACGAGGCCGTCCTCGGCCAGGAGCGCCGGCTTCGGGGCCACGCCGCCGCGCTCGAGGCGGTCGCCGAAGACCAGCACCGCCTGGAAGCTCACCCCGGTGACCGTGACGAAGCCCACGAGGGTCACCACCGCGTCGAGGCCGTCGGGCAGGCCCGGGCGCAACCCGGCGGCGGCGGCCGCCAGGGCCAGGGCGAGGAGCTGCCCGAGGAGCAC
>WGAH01000418.1 GCA_015489145.1 Deltaproteobacteria bacterium | reverse complement strand
GCGTGGCACGCACGTGGGCCGCGATGCGGGAGAAGGAGGCGCGCAGGTCCACGGGCTCCGCCGCCAGGAAACCCCGGACTGCAGGAGGCATCGACATCCGTGCACCTCCGACAGCGCGGCCAGCGCGGCGCGCAGGCCATCCACCAGGTCGACGCCCTGCACCTCCAAGGTGTGGCCCGTGGGCGCGCTGGAGGTAGCCGCCCACCGCCGATCCGGCGGCTGGGGGTCAGCGGGTGCTTGCACTGCAACCGACACCGTTCTGCCTACCCACCTCCGCTCCATCCAGGAGCCGGGCCCCAACCGCCCACCACCATTTCCATGGCTCCGCTCAAGGTCCGCGGCACGCGGTTCCAGCAGCACGCTCCGCTCCCGACCACTCTCGTCCACATCGTCAACTTTCAGCCGCGTAGTCCGGTGTCATCGATTGTGATACTCCGGACAGCCACGAACCCGGAGCCTCCATGAGTCTTGAAAGCGAATTCTCCCGATGGCTCGATGATCTGCCCGAAGGCGCAGAGCTCTTCGGGCCTCGAGGCTGGTCCCGTTCCCTCTTTGCGGTCAAGGTCGGTCCTGAAGGGGTCGAGTTCCGGAGCCACGCCGGGGAGTCCCGCACGGCGACGGATTTGCTGTCGCTCCTCGAACAGCTCAGCCCGGGAGAGATCACCGCCCTGGGATTCAAGGAGCCGGAGCTTCGGGCACGCTCTCTGCTCGAGTCCGTCGCCACCCTGCCCGAGGATACCCCGGTCTCTGAGCTGGCGGCCATCCTGGATCGAGCCCGCGACCTCCTCGGCCCAGGGTCGGGCCCGCCGCCTCACTTCGAGACCCCCGCCCGGGTGTCGGACCTGGCGGGATGGCTTCGTTTCGTCGCTGCCGACGCAGCCAGGCTGCTCGGGACCGGCGAGGCCGAACGGGTCCGCGTCATGCTCTCCGAGGCTACCCGCGCACAGAGAGCGACCTCCCCTCTCTGCGGCTTCATCTGGCCCTGCAGCCCCGGGGACCTCGATGCAGCCATGGCCGCCTGTGCCGATCTCCCCGAGGTGACCGCGCGAGAATTCCTCGCTGAGGGCGCCGGCTGGCAGGTCTTGTCGCTGCCCGAGCCCGTGCCCCATCCGGCAGGCGGCATGGTGGATCGGGTCCCGGTGCCCCCCGACGCCTGGCTGGCGAAGATCCCCCGGCCGCCTGACGCCTCGCGCCACTTCAACGAGAACGGCCGCATCCGCGCTGCCTACAGGCACTTGGGTAACTGGCTGCTTCGCCTGCTCCGCCTTCGCGATCTCAACGCTCCCGCGGAATCCATCGCTGAAGCGCAAGGGGCCATCGCGGAGGCCGTCACAGCCATCGTGGAGAACGCGCGCCGCCCCCCCGCCAGCGGCGATGCGGGGATCGTGTGGCTCCGACGGCACGTGGGCGAGCTGCGACTCCAGGAGCCACCCGAGGGCGGCCGCATCGGCGTGTTCCGGATCCCCTTCGACAACGAGCGCTTCCTGGTCCAGACACCCACGAACATGTTCGTGCTCCGACCCGACGGCATCGAATACGCCTTCCCCCCCTGCCCCTGGCCCGCTCGCTTTGGGTCCGGCGAGTACGTCGTGTTCACCGACGAGGTGGTCTCGGGAGAGACCCCCCTGGCCTGCGCGGTTCTCAACCTGAACACCGGGACCTGGTGCACCGTCTGGCCCGACGAGCCCGGCCCCGGCAAGCTGCACACCTGCACCCTGCCCGAGTCGGACGGTCATGGGGCCCACTGGCTGGTGGACCCGCGAACCGGCCGCTCCTGGGTTCTCCCCGGGCCCGTGCTCAGCTTCAACCCGTATTTCGGCTGCGAGGTGCTCGTGAACTCCCCCGAGGGGCCCCTGCTCGCCGGCCCGGTTACCGGCGGCACCGACGTCCTCCCGCTCTCATGGAACGACGACTGGACCGCTTTCCGGGCCAATGTGGACACCGGGGAGGTCACCGTGCTCGCCCCCGGAACCGGCCAGGACGCCGACTGGCAGCCCCTCGCCGAGCCCCACTGGGCCTGCGCTATCACGAGATTCGGCGAGGTGATCGTGGCCCGCCACGGCGCCGTCTACGTGGGCGGCAAGCGCACGCTGATCCTCGACGGACAGGTGCTCGCCATGGCCGTCGAGGTAGGAAACAGCACCAGGAACTGCCATGTCGCCGTGCTCACACAAGACGCGGTCCTCTCCCTTTACGTAGAGGCCCCGGAACAGGACGACGACGGCGAGATCCGCGTGGTCAACCGCATCGAGCTGCCCGGCCGCATTCCCTCGTGAAGGGAGGGCTCAGGCGCCACAGGCGCCCACCGAAACAGTGACTGCCGTGACGAAGGATTCGCCCCGGCGGCCTGGCGAAAAGGCTGGTCGCGTCTTGGTTGTAGAGAAACACCACAACCTCCGATGACGACATCCCCACCTTCACCGGCCCCTCCGGCGAGAGCCGCTTGGGCCACGTCTTCGCCGCCGACGACCTCGACGCCGACGGGCAGGACGGCCTGCTCCTCGGCAACGGCTTCCTCGAGATCAACGGCGCCAGCTCGCGGGTATCGACCTCCTGGGCGGGGGTAGTGGAGGGAGTGCGGCGCGGTCGGGGTAGACGCGGCATCCTGCCGCGTCATCGAGGGGCCTGAGCGGATCGGGAAGCCTCGCGAGACTCGGTCCCGGCGGGGAGATGAAGCCGCTGGACTCCGCCTTCGCGCTCACGCCGAGCCGGCGGCGCTTCCCGACCGCCGCAGTGCAGCGATGCGGGTGTAGACGCGGCATCCTGCCGCGTCATCGCTGCACCTGCACCGGTGCGACCGCCGACCAGGTACGCGGGCTGCCGGCTGGGCGGAGCGGCTGGTGAGCGGCCATCGTTGCGGGTCCCGCGCGCGGGAGGGCCCGCCATGACCGCATCGCTGCGCGGGACGCCCCGAAATGGCCGTTTCGTCCCGCGAATCGGGGCCCCACCGGACGGCTCGACGCCTGGGCAACGATGAAACCTTGGTTTTCGCGCGGCGCGGGCCCGAGGATCCGGTGATCCCGGACATCCGAGGCCCTCCCGCGTCGAGAAGGGGGCGCTATCCGCGCTCCCGCGCGCGGGACGCCCGATTCTGGCCGGCCTGGGCGGGCCACCGGTCCTGCCGCGCGCGCTCTCCGGTCCTGGGGATCTCCGGGGGCAGCCCTCCCGCAGGCCCGACGATGAAGCGACGAGACGCAGCGGTTTCGGCCATGCCGGCCGCTGGCCGGCGCTCCTCGGCCCCTCCACCGTCATGCAGGCCACAGGCCGGCGCTCCTCGGCCCCTCCACGACAATGCCGGCCGCTGGGCGGCGCTCCTGGCGGGGCTCCTGCGCGGGGCCTATCCCTCGCGGCGGCGCAGGAGGGCGAGGCCGGCGAGGAAGGCGAGGCCGGCGAGGCCGGCCGGCGAGCCACCCGTCGCGCAGCCGTGACAGGTGGCCTTCTCGGGCTCCCAGGTCTGCAGCTCGGTGCAGTCGCCGCTGCTGCAGTCGGCGGGCTGGGGGCCGGTGTCGGCGCTGCCCGTGTCGGTCGCGCCGCCGTCGCCCGTGGCGCCGCCGTCGCCGGAGCCGGTGTCGTCCCCACCCCCGCTGTCGGTGCTGCCCGTGTCGGTCGTGCCCGTGTCGGTGCTGCCCGTGTCGGTGCTGCCCGTGTCGACCGTGCCCGTGTCGGTCGTGCCCGTGTCGGTGCTGCCCGTGTCGACCGTGCCGGTGTCGGTGCTGCCCGTGTCGGTTCCCGGCGTGGCGCGGGCCTGGAGGGAGATGCCCAGGACGAGGGCGAGGGCGGCCAGGGCGGTACGCGTCGACATGGTGGCTCCGTGGGGTGCTGATCCGCCGGGTGCGGCGCTGTCGGGGGGGGCGGGTCCCTGTCTC
>WGAH01000417.1 GCA_015489145.1 Deltaproteobacteria bacterium | reverse complement strand
CGCCTGCTCACCCTCGACCAGCTCGCCCGCGCCTCCCGACTCGTCTGCGCCCTCGAGCTCGAGCGGCAGCGCGACCCGCAACGGTGGGGCGCCTGGCCCTTCGAGATCGGCCTGTGGGTGGGGCGCGGCGGCACGCCAAACCGCATGGGGCGCAAGAACGACAAGCGCAGCGACACCGCCCGCGCCAAGGTGCGCGCCTACAAGCGCGACCCGCGCCATGCCGCGAGTCCCATCCCCCTCGAGTCCTGCCCGTGGTGCGGCGAACGGTTCCAACCCGAGAGCTTCCACCTCCTGCCCGACGACGACGCGCCCACCGACCTCCGGGTGTCCTGCCTCAACCGGCGCTGCGACTTCTCGCGCGGCCGCTTCCTGCCCGTCGTCGCGGTGGACGAGCCGATCTACCGCCGCCTACCCGCCTTCATCATCGGCACCGTCGACAAGTTCGCCGCCCTGCCCTGGGAGGGGCGCGCCGGCGTGCTCCTCGGCGGCGCCGATCGCCACGGTCGGGACGCCAGCGATGCCGAGGGCTTCTTCGGGCCCGCCGAGCCCAAGGGCGGCGTCGCCCTGGACCGGCCCCTGCCGCCGCCGGACCTGGTCATCCAGGACGAGCTGCACCTGATCTCGGGGCCCCTCGGCACGATGGTGGGCCTGTACGAGACGGCGGTGGAGGCGCTGGCCCGTCGCGGCAAGGTCCGGCCCAAGCTCGTCGCCTCCACCGCCACCGTGCGCCGGGCCGACCACCAGGTGCAGGCGCTCTACGGGCGCGACGACACGCGGGTCTTCCCGCCCCCCGGCCCGAGCCGGGCCGATGACTTCTTCGCCGTCCTCGACCGGGAGCAGCCCGGGCGGCGCTACGTCGGCGTCGCCGCCCCCGGCCGCAACGCCAAGGTGATCATGCGCCGCACTGCCCTCGCGCTCATGGGCGCCGCCCAGCGCCAGTGGAAGCTCGCCGCCTCCTCGGGAGCCTCCCCCAACCCCGCCGACCCGTACATGACGCTGCTCACCTACTTCGGGTCGCTGCGCGACCTCGGCGGCGCCCGGCGCATCTTCGAGGAGGAGATCCAGAACACCCTCAAGTCGATCGGGCGGCGGTTCCGCCTGGCCCCCCCGCATCGCTTCTTCACCGACCGCACGCGCTTCAACGAGGTGGTCGAGCTGACCAGCCGCGTGTCCACGGGCGAAATCGCGCAGGCGCGGGCCCGCCTCGGCAGGACCTTCGACGCCAAGGACCGGGTGGACGTGGCCCTGGCGACGAACATGATCTCGGTGGGCCTCGACATCCCGCGCCTGGGCCTCATGGTGGTGAACGGCCAGCCCAAGAGCCACGCGGAATACATCCAGTCCACGAGCCGGGTCGGTCGAAGGGCCGACGCCCCCGGCCTCGTCGTCACCCTCTACAACCTGTTCAAGCCCCGCGACCGCTCCCACTGGGAACGCTTCCGGCACTACCACGAGACCTTCTACGCCTGGGTCGAGGGCAGCAGCGTCACCCCGTTCTCCGCCCGGGCCCTGGATCGCGGCCTCGCCGGTGCCCTCGTGGCCCTCGCCCGCCACCGCGACCCGAAGCTCACGCCCGCCTACGGCGCCCAGCACATCAAGGCTGTCCGCAGCTCGCTGGAAAGCCAGGTGAAGGATGTGTTCCACGACCGCGTCGACGCGCATCCCCTCGCCGTGCCGGCCGACCGGGCGCCGCTCCAGCAGGACGTGCGGGGGCGCATCGGCAAGCTGTTCGACGCCTGGGAGGGCATCACCGACCACTTCACCCAGCTCGGCGAGGTCCTGCACTACCAGCCCTGGGAAGGGGACGCCAAGGTCCACCTGCTCCGGGACCCCCTTGACGACGACCTGCCGGTGTCCAAGCTGCGGCTCTTCCGGGTGAACCGGTCGCTCCGGGACGTCGAGCCGGCCGTCCAGCTCCGCATCGTGGACTTCTACTCGGGAGAGAACCGATGAGCGACGAGGTCCGCCGCAGCCAGCTCATCCACACCTGGGGCCCCGGCGCGCTGCTGGAGCTGCCCCGGGCCTCGGTGATCGTGTCCGGACTCCAGGGCTGGGGCCGGCCCGACCAGCGCGAACCCATCGACGAGCCGCGCCTGGTCGCCCCGGTGCGACGCCGCGCCAACGTCGAAAACCCGCACTTCTACGCTCCCCCCGTGGCCTCCGGCCCGCCGCGACGCGGGCAGCCCCAACCCGCCGTCGTCGTGTACCGCTTCCCCGAGTGGTACCTCGTGCGCGACGACGAGGTGGTCGAGGGCCGCCGCTCGCGCCGGCTCGTGCACCGCACGGCGCTCCACGGCAAGACCGAGCTGAAATACGGTCACAAGCCCGCCCGCCGCGTCGTCGCCACCCGATTCGTGCGCGCCTGCACCCGCGGCCACGTCGACGACGTCGACTGGCAGCACTTCGTCCACGGCCCGGACGACCGGTGCCGGGGCGAGCTGTGGCTCGACGAGCACGGCACCGCCGGAGACCTGGCCGACCTCTGGGTACGATGCGGCGCCTGCGGCAAGCGCCGCAACCTCCAGGAAGCGCGGGACGGCGGATCGCCCCCGCCCCTCGGGTACTGCTCG